>NZ_JAFEHE010000021.1:0-115453 GCF_016887925.1 Pseudomonas sp. MIL9
CTCGCTGTCGTTGGCTTCTATAAGAATGCCACCGTGGCGCACAGACGCCTCGGCTTGGGCGAGTCCATTCAATTACAGAAGAGGCAGCCGTTCATCTGACTGATGGGCAGGTAATGCCTTTCTCATACCCGCTCTACTGCGTCACGCAGCGGGTAGTTGTCGTCACCCGAGTCACCTCGCCTTCGGCCCTCACATCGCCCATGACATCGGTTTTATCCAGGGTCTGGCAGGTGCGTTCAGGGGGTGGAGGCGGTGCGGCGGGAGGTGGCGGAGGCGGACTGGCGCAGCCGCCGAGAATCATGGCGCAGAGTACGAGCGACGTTGGAGCAAAAACGCGTTTCCCAAGACTGTTCATAGGATGACCCGCGAGAAAAGGATGTACACAGAGGTGTGACAACAAAACACCGCCCAAAAGTTCACGGGGCAGGTGCAGAAATATCACTTTTGTACATTCTTATCGCGTAACCAGCCGTCCAGACCGGGGAAAGCTGGCGATTCCTACACCACCGGGTCGGGGCGTTGCAGGCTGTTGCTCTCCAGTTCATAACGCAGCTCTTCAATGAGCGTCGCGATCGAATCGGACGTCTGCAGCCTCGTCATGTTCAAACCGCTGACCACCAGATCAACTTGCCCGGTCACTGGATGGTAGAGCTTGATGGTCAACGAATGATCGCCTGTGACAGCGCATTCGCAGGCCAGGGGTGAAAAGGTCCGCTCAAGCTGCGTCCGCAGTTGCGCCAGGTAAATCATTGCGATGGCCCTCGGCGACAAGCGACTGTGCAGGTAAAACGTTCGGGATGCATGGCTGTTCCTTTAGCGACTTCGGGGCGGACGAATGATCCGAAACTGTCATTCGCACGCACTCAGCCTAAGGCTTGCCACCTGCCCGCCAGAACGTGAATTTGCACCCCATCGCCTGGTGCATTTGCACCTACCGTTGACCCTTTTGCCGCCACGCACTGGAAAACAACCCGCGTTCGCGTGCCCAGACAATCGCCTCGCTGCGGCTGTGCACATCGAGCTTGGAATACACCGTCGCCACATGATTGCGCACCGTGTTCGGTGCCAGCTTCAGGCGCGCAGCGATTTCCTTGTCCGCCAGGCCTTCGCAGATCAACTCCAGCACATCGCGCTCCCTGGCCGTCAGGTCAGTGAAGGACACACTGGGCAACTGCGGCGAATTGACATGCTTCACGTTGGCGAGCTTTTCGATCAGCGTACGACTGAACCAGGAGGCATCTTTCATCACCTCTTCAATGGCCGCCACCAACTCCAGTTCGGTGCGTTTGCGCTCGGTGATGTCCATCAACACCAGCAGGTAGCAAGCCCTGTCCTGAATATTCACGGTGTCGGCGCAAACCGCGCAATCCATCAGTTCGGTATCTTTCTTTCGAACGCGGACATCAACCCGATCCAGACGCCCGGTTTTCTCCAGGGCGCTGAACAGTTTCGTCCTCGCGCCCTTGTCGTGAATGAAGTCGATTTCGGCGATGGTCTTGCCCTGCACTTCCTCACGCGGATACGCGAGGGTCTCGAGGAATGCCTCGTTCACATCCATCACCACCTGATCGCTGGCACTGCACACCAGGATCGGCACCGGGGTCAGGCCAAAGGCCTTGGCAAAACGCTCCTCACTCTGGCGCAGGGCCACTTCAGCCTTGCGCCGCGGCTCCACGTCGACGAAGGAAAACAGCATGCAGGGCTCATCGTTGAGCTCAAGCGGCTGGCCAGCGACGATGACCTGCTTGGTTCCCCCCTCGGCCACGCGCAGTTCGGCCTGCATTTGCGGAATGGTCGCGCCTTCGCGCAAACGCTGCTTGGCCAGGTCCTTGTTTTGCGCCTGGTCCAATATATCCAGTTCATAAGTGGAGCTACCGATCACCTGATCACGGGCATAACCGGTCATTTCGAGGAACCCGGGATTGACCTTGATGTAGCGCAGATCGCTGAGCCGGCAGATCACCGCCGGGGCCGGGTTGGCGGCGAAGGTTTTCTCGAAGCGCTGCTCGGCGCTGGCCCACTCGGAGACATCGTCCATGATCAGCACCAACGACTCCGGCTCACCGCGGCTATCGGTGACCACCAGGCTGCGCACCTTATGCACCCAGGTACGTTCTTCATCATCAACCGGGGTCAGCTCGACCAGCACATCGCTGAAGGTCTCGCCACGGGCGACACGGCTGATCGGGTAACTGGCCACCGGCACCGGGTGATGGTTGCGATAACGCAGGGCAAAGCGACGCGCGTACTCCTTGGCGTTCGCCCCAAGGTCACCGATCCGCTCGATGCCGTGCATGGCCAGCGCCGCGTCATTGGCCCAGACGATGGTCTGGTCGAGATCGAGCAGGATCACCCCGTCGGACAGGCCCGTGATGATCTGCTGCAATTGGCGGCGGCTGGTTTCTGTGGTCAGGACGTCTTGGCTCATTGCATCTCCATACGTACGGCGGAGCAATTGCACTCCGGTGACAAGTACGACCGCCAGAGCCTGCAATCGTGCGAAGTTCCTGCACGCGTTCGACCAGCACTGCCTCCACGGGATGCCGAGGGTTACGATCTGTTGCGCTTCAAGCGGCCAATTGCCCGCTGGCAATCGCCGCCGAAGCCGCCAGCATGGCCCGCAACAACACCGCACATCCGGCCGCCAGGTCATCCGGCGCGGCGTTTTCGATTTCGTTGTGGCTGATGCCACCTTCGCACGGTACGAAGATCATCCCGGCGGGGCCGAGTTCGGCGAGGAAGATCGCGTCGTGCCCTGCTCCGCTGACGATGTCCATGTGCGACAGGCCCAAGCCTTGCGCCGCCCCGCGCACCGCTTCAACGCAACCCTTGTCGAAGTACAGCGGCGGGAAGTCGGCGGTCGGGGTGAGTTCATAGGTCAGGCCGTGTTCCTCGCAGGTGGTTTCGATGACTTCGCGGACTTCGGCGATCATCGAGTCCAGGCGCACCGGGTCGAGATGGCGGAAGTCCAGGGTCATGCGCACTTCGCCGGGAATGACGTTGCGTGAACCGGGATAGGCTTGCAGGCAACCGACCGTGCCGCAGGCGTGCGGTTGATGGCCGAGGGCGGCGCGATTGACCGCGCCGACGATCACCGCGGCACCGACCAGGGCATCCTTGCGCAGGTGCATCGGCGTCGGCCCGGCATGGGCTTCGACGCCGCGCAGTTTCAGGTCGAACCATTTCTGCCCGAGGGCGCCCATGACCACGCCAATGGTCTTGCGCTCGTCCTCGAGAATCGGGCCTTGCTCGATATGCGCTTCGAAATAGGCGCCCACCGCGTGGCCGCTGACCGCGCGCGACCCGGCGTAACCAATGGCGTTCAACGCCTCGCCCACGGTAACGCCCTCGGCGTCGACCTTGGCCAGGGTTTCCTCGAGGGTGAATTTTTCCGCGAACACGCCGGAGCCCATCATGCACGGGGCGAAACGCGAGCCCTCTTCGTTGGTCCAGACCACCACTTCCAGCGGCGCTTCGGTTTCCACGCCCAGGTCATTGAGGGTGCGCAGCACTTCGACCCCGGCCAGCACGCCGAAGCAGCCGTCGAACTTGCCGCCGGTGGGTTGGGTATCGATGTGGCTGCCGGTCATCACCGGCGGCAAGTCCGGGTTGCGCCCGGGGCGCCGGGCGAAGATGTTGCCCACGGCATCAATGCTGACGGTGCAGCCCGCCTCTTCACACCATCTGACGAAAATATCCCGGGCCTGGCGATCGAGGTCGGTCAGGGCCAGGCGACAAACGCCGCCCTTGACCGTGGCGCCGAGTTTGGCCAGTTCCATGAGCGACTGCCACAGACGGTCGCGGTTGATGTGCTGATGGGTGGACTGCAGAACATCTACAGCTGCGTTCATGATGATCTCCTCAGGCAGTTCTTATGGATTCTGTCAGGCATTTCGTCGGTGTGTTCGAGGCCGTCATCGCGAGCAGGCTCGCTCCCGCAGGGGTAACGCGTACCCAAAGTGGGAGCGAGCCTGCTCGCGACAGGGCCAGCCGCTACACCGCCGATTTCACGGCAGACGGCTGCGCCCGCATCGAGCACAACCCGTAATAAATCAACCCACCCAGGGCCGAGCCGGTGAACCAGCCGTAGCTGTAGAACCAGCTGAAGGCATCGCTGCCCAACGACAGCAGCGTCAACACCACCGGCACCCCGAACGCCAGGAACCCGTTCCAGTTCCACGCCGGATACACGTCATCGCGGTACAGCCCGGCGAGGTCCAGTCGCTGTTTCTTGATCAGGAAATAGTCCACCACCATGATCCCGGCAATCGGCCCCAACAGGCTGGAGTAGCCCAGCAACCAGTTGGAATAGACGGTTTCCAGGCTCACGTCAGAAACGATCAGGCCCAGTTTTTTCAGCAGCTCATGGGCCATCAGCGCCAGGCCGACAAACCCGGTCAGCAGTACGGCTTTGGTGCGGTTGATCACCTTGGGCGCAATGTTCTGGAAGTCGTTGGTCGGCGAAACGATGTTGGCCGCGGTGTTGGTGGACAAGGTGGCAATGATAATGAGCGCCATGGCCACCGCGACCCAGACCGGGCTCTGGATATGGCCGATCAGCGTCACCGGATCGGAGACGGTCACGCCCACCAGTTTCACCGACGCGGCGGTCATCACCACGCCCAGCGAGGCGAACAGGAACATGGTCAACGGCAAACCGATGATCTGCCCGACAATCTGGTCCTTCTGGCTTTTCGCATAGCGGCTGAAGTCCGGGATGTTCAGCGACAGCGTGGCCCAGAAGCCGACCATCGCGGTCAATCCGGCGGCGAAATAACTGGCCACGCCGGCCCCTTCGGGACGCTTGGCCGGAATCGCCAGCAGTTCAGTCATCGACACATTGGGCATGGCCCACACCAGCAAGCCTGCGCCTACCGCCACCAGCAATGGTGCAGACAGGGTTTCCAGCCATTTGATCGACTCGGCGCCACGAATCACCACCCACAGGTTCAGCGCCCAGAAGATCATGAAGCCGATGACTTCGCCGGTGCCGCCCAGGGATTTCCAGCCGTCGAACACCGACCCCAGGAACAGGTGAATCGCCAGGCCACCGAACATGGTTTGAATGCCGAACCAGCCGCACGCCACCAAGGCGCGGATCAGGCACGGAATGTTGGAACCGAGGACGCCGAAAGACGAGCGCAGCAACACCGGAAACGGGATGCCGTACTTGGTGCCGGGAAAGGCGTTCAGGGTCAGCGGGATCAATACGATGATGTTGGCAAACAGGATCGCCAGCAGCGCTTCGCCGACGCTCAGCCCGAAGTACGCCGTCAGCACGCCGCCCAGGGTGTAGGTCGGCACGCAAACCGCCATGCCGATCCACAAGGCCGTGATGTGCCATTGGTTCCAGGTTCGTTCGCGCACCTTGGTCGGTGCCATGTCATGGTTGTATCGGGGACTGTCGAGGACGTCGCTGCCGGCCTCCAACTCAAACAAGCCGTCGCGCTCGGTCACTTGTGATCTGATCTGTTGCATGGCCGCTCCATTGTTGTTTTGTATTGCTCATCGAGGGCTGGCGGCATCAATAAACGTGCCGGATACCCCGCTTACGCATCGGGCAGTTCCATAAACGTTTTATAAACAGCTGATTATTATCAGTTTTATTTATTCAACCATTCAGTCTCCGGTCACTTGCCATGCCACTCAGGCCGAATGCCAGGCAAGTTGTCCAAACAGTCAGGACTCAATCTGGTGCGTGAATCTTTTTTTAAACGTTGCGCATCAACCATAGACCATCCTCAAACGGCTGATTTCACATAAGAAATCTTGACCATATTTGGATCCTGTCAAGTGCGTCAAAATGGTGAGAGGCCTCACCATTTTGGTGATTTTTAATTTTTACTGTTAAAAATCAACAACTTAAAACGCATATAAGCTTATAAAAATTATTCTTGCTGATTTCAATAACACCAGCTAGCTTTCAATCTTGACAGCGATGACAGGAATAAACCTGTGCAACTCGCTTCATATAAAACATTGAGAGCCGGCATCAGCCGGTCATTGCCTGCGAGGAACTCGGAATGTCTCTGTTGATCCGTGGCGCCACCGTTATTACCCATGATGAAAGTTATCGCGCCGATGTGTATTGCGCAGACGGCGTGATCAAGGCCATCGGCGAAAACCTCGAGGCTCCCACAGGTGCCGAAGTACTCGATGGCAGCGGCCAATACCTGATGCCCGGCGGCATCGACCCGCACACCCACATGCAACTGCCCTTCATGGGCACCGTGGCCAGTGAAGACTTTTACAGCGGCACGGCGGCCGGTCTGGCCGGCGGCACCACGTCGATCATCGACTTCGTGATTCCCAACCCCCAACAATCACTGATGGAAGCGTTCCATCAGTGGCGTGGCTGGGCCGAGAAGTCGGCTTCCGATTACGGCTTCCACGTCGCCATCACCTGGTGGAGCGAGCAGGTCCGCGAAGAAATGGCCGAGTTGGTGAAGCACCACGGGGTCAACAGCTTCAAGCATTTCATGGCCTACAAGAATGCGATCATGGCCGCCGACGACACGCTGGTGGCGAGTTTCGAACGCTGCCTGGAGCTCGGCGCGGTGCCCACCGTGCACGCGGAAAACGGCGAGTTGGTCTATCACCTGCAACGCAAGCTGATGGCCCAGGGCATGACCGGGCCGGAGGCGCATCCCCTGTCGCGTCCGTCGCAAGTGGAAGGTGAAGCGGCGAGCCGGGCGATCCGGATCGCCGAAACCCTCGGCACACCGTTATACCTGGTGCACGTCTCGACCAGGGAAGCCCTCGACGAAATCACCTATGCCCGGGCCAAGGGCCAACCGGTTTACGGCGAAGTGCTGGCCGGGCACCTGTTGCTGGACGACAGCGTCTATCAACACCCGGACTGGCAGACCGCCGCCGGTTACGTGATGAGCCCGCCGTTCCGCCCCATCGGGCATCAAGAAGCGCTCTGGCATGGCCTGCAAGCCGGCAACCTGCACACCACCGCCACCGACCATTGCTGCTTCTGCGCCGAGCAGAAAGCCGCGGGCAAGGATGATTTCAGCAAGATCCCCAACGGCACTGCCGGCATCGAAGACCGCATGGCCGTGCTCTGGGACGAAGGGGTGAACACCGGGCGTTTGTCGATGCAGCACTTCGTGGCGCTGACCTCCACCAACACCGCGAAAATCTTCAACCTCTACCCACGCAAAGGCGCGATCCGCGTCGGCGCCGATGCCGACCTGGTGCTGTGGGACCCGCAGGGCACGCGCACGATTTCGGCCAAGACCCACCACCAGCAAGTCGACTTCAACATCTTCGAGGGCAAGACCGTGCGCGGCGTGCCCAGCCACACCATCAGCCAGGGCCGGGTGGTCTGGGCCGACGGCGATCTGCGGGCCGAACGCGGCGCCGGGCGGTATATCGAACGGCCGGCGTATCCGGCGGTGTTTGATTTGCTGAGCAAGCGGGCTGAGTTGAATCAGCCGGTTGCCGTGAAACGCTGAGATCGAGGCCTTCGGCCTATCGCGAGCAGGCTCGCTCCCACAGGTTTTGTGAACACCTGAAATCCCTGTGGGAGCCAGCCTGCTGGCGATGGCGTCAGCCCGAACCACACAAAAACAATGCCCGACAGAGGCAGCACCGCCATCACCGTGAGGCCAATACCGTGATCAAGACCTTGACCCATCTCCCGCATCCCGTAGAGCAGGCGGCCGTCCTCGCCAGTCATTTCACCGACCTGGCACCGCCGCTCAACGACCGCCAGGCTCACCTTGAAGCCTCGCGCTGTCTGTATTGCTACGACGCGCCGTGCGTGAACGCCTGTCCGAGCGAGATCGATATTCCATCGTTCATCCGCAATATCCATCAGGACAACGTGCAGGGTGCAGCACAGAAAATCCTCTCGGCGAACATCCTCGGCGGCAGTTGCGCCCGGGTCTGCCCCACCGAAATCCTCTGCCAGCAAGCCTGTGTGCGCAACAACGCTCAGGAGTGCGCACCGGTGCTGATCGGCCTGCTGCAGCGCTACGCCGTGGACAACGCACACTTCAGCGAACACCCGTTCCCCCGCGCCGCCGCCACCGGCAAACGCATCGCCGTGGTCGGTGCCGGGCCGGCGGGTTTGTCCTGCGCCCATCGCAGCGCCATGCACGGCCATGACGTGGTGATTTTCGAAGCTCGGGAAAAGGCCGGCGGTCTCAATGAATACGGGATCGCCAAGTACAAACTGGTGGATGACTACGCGCAGAAGGAGCTGGAGTTCCTGCTGCAGATCGGCGGGATCGAGATCCGTCACGGGCAAAAACTTGGCGAGAACCTCAGCCTGACCGAACTGCATCAGCAATTCGATGCGGTGTTCCTCGGCCTGGGTCTGGCGGCGAGCAAGCAATTGGGCCTGGCCCATGAAAACGCGCCGGGGCTGCTGGCCGCGACCGACTACATCCGTGAACTGCGCCAGGCCGATGACCTGACTCAACTGCCCTTGGCTGATCGTTGCATCGTGCTCGGTGCCGGCAATACCGCCATCGACATGGCCGTACAGATGGCACGCCTTGGAGCCCATGACGTCAATCTGGTGTACCGCCGTGGTGTCGAGGACATGGGCGCTACCCGCCACGAACAGGACATCGCCAAGGCCAATCAGGTGCGCCTGATGACCTGGGCACAACCTGAAGAAGTCCTGCTCGATGCCGACGGCCGCGTGCGCGGCATGCGATTCGCGCGCACCCATCTGGTCGAAGATCGTCTGCAAACCACCGGCGAAACCTTTGAACTGGCCGCCGACGCCATCTTCAAAGCCATCGGCCAGGCCTTCGACAGCAGCGCCCTCGCCGACCCGCTGGCCGGTGAACTCAAGCGCCGGGGGGATCGTATCGAGGTCGATGAACAGCTGCGCACCAGCGTCCCCGGCGTGTATGCCGGCGGCGATTGCACCAGCCTCGACCAGGACCTCACCGTGCAGGCCGTGCAGCACGGCAAACTGGCCGCCGAGGCCATCAACGCTCAACTGATGCTCAACGTGGAGGCTGCGTAAATGGCCGATCTCTCGATTGTCTTCGCCGGCATCAAAAGCCCCAACCCGTTCTGGCTGGCCTCCGCGCCGCCCACCGACAAGGCCTACAACGTGGTCCGCGCGTTCGAGGCCGGATGGGGTGGCGTGGTCTGGAAAACCCTGGGTGAAGACCCGGCGGCGGTCAACGTATCGTCGCGCTACTCGGCGCACTTCGGTCCTAACCGTGAAGTCATGGGTTTCAACAACATCGAACTGATCACCGACCGCTCGCTGGAGATCAACCTGCGGGAAATCACCCAGGTCAAAAAGGACTGGCCGGACCGTGCGCTCATCGTGTCGTTGATGGTGCCCTGCGTCGAAGAATCGTGGAAACACATCCTGCCGCTGGTGGAAGCCACCGGTGCCGACGGCATCGAACTGAACTTCGGTTGCCCCCATGGCATGCCGGAACGCGGGATGGGCGCGGCGGTCGGTCAGGTGCCGGAATACGTCGAACAGGTCACCCGCTGGTGCAAGACCTATTGCTCGCTGCCGGTGATCGTCAAGCTGACGCCGAACATCACCGACATCCGCGTTGCGGCCCGCGCGGCGCACCGTGGCGGCGCGGATGCGGTATCGCTGATCAACACCATCAACTCGATCACCAGCGTCAACCTGGAGCGCATGGTCGCCAACCCCATGGTCGGCAGCCAGAGCACCCACGGCGGCTATTGCGGGTCAGCGGTCAAGCCGATTGCCTTGAACATGGTCGCCGAAATCGCCCGTGACCCGCAGACCCGTGGCCTGCCCATCAGCGGCATCGGCGGCATCGGCAACTGGCGCGATGCGGCGGAATTCATTGCCCTGGGCTGCGGCTCGGTGCAGGTGTGCACGGCGGCCATGCTGCATGGCTTCCGGATTGTCGAGGAGATGAAGGACGGCCTGTCACGCTGGATGGACAGTCAGGGGTACTCGAGCATTTCAGAGTTTTCCGGGCGTGCCGTGGGCAACACCACCGACTGGAAGTACCTGGACATCAACTATCAGGTCATCGCCAAAATCGACCAGGACGCCTGCATCGGTTGCGGCCGCTGCCACATCGCCTGCGAAGACACTTCGCACCAGGCCGTGGCCAGCCTCAAGCAGGCGGACGGCACGCACAAGTATCAAGTGATCGAGGATGAATGCGTGGGTTGCAACCTGTGCCAGATCACCTGCCCGGTGCAGGACTGCATCGAGATGGTGCCGGTGGAAAACGGCAAGCCGTTTCTGGACTGGAACCATGATCCGAGGAATCCCTATCACGTCAGTCCTTGAGATGGGCTGCGCCTGAAAAGACGCCTTCGCGGGCAAGCCCGCTCCCACAGGGTCTCTGGTGTTCACAAATTTTGTGTCGACTGAAGATCTACTGTGGGAGCTGGCTCGCCAGCGATGAGGCCATCAGCTTCGCCACAAAACTTACGGCTCCAACCCGATCCCGCGCAAAATCACACTGGTCACGGTCTGTATCGCCCGTTCGAACTGCATGTCCGACAGCGGCTGGTGGTCGTTGAGGATGTTCACCTGGTGGTCGAAGTCGGCGTAGTGCTGGGTCGAGGCCCAGATCATGTACAGCAGGCTCGAAGGCTCCACCGGCAGGATGCGCTTGTCGTCCACCCACTGGCGGATTTTCGCTTCTTTCATCTTGGCCCAGTCGTACAGGCTCGCATCCAGTGCCTCCCCCAGGGTCGGGGCGCCGTGGATGATTTCGTTGGCCCAGACTTTCGAACCGTAGGGACGGCTGCGGGAGTGGTTCATCTTGGCGCGGATGTAACTGCTGAGCACCACGCGCGGGTCGTCGAACATCTCGAAGCACAGCGCGTCCTGCTTCCAGACTTCCAGCAAGTCGAACAGCACGGCGCTGTACAACTCGGTCTTGGTGCTGAAGTAGTAATGCAGGTTGGAGCGCGGCAGTTGCACTTCGGCGGCGATGTCGGCCATGGCGGTGCTGCCGAAGCCTTTCTCGGCGAAGACCTTCTCGGCCCCCAGCAGAATTTTCTCGACGTTACTGCGACGAATCTCGATCTTGTGATTGCCCATGAGGGCTCCCTGACAACAGCGTTAAACAAGACTAGCATCCGCTCTACCTCGCGGCGACAGGGGAAAACCAAACTTCGTACAACGGGCCTCCGGCGGCTAAACTGACGCCACTTCGCCACTGCCTGACAGGAACCCGACAATGCTGCTCAAAAAAGCCCTCACCACCGCCGCCCTGCTCGGCCTGGCGTTGTTCAACCGGCTGCGGATCAAGGACTGCGAACAGCGCCTGTCGGCCTTGCGTAAAAGCGTGATCGCCGAATGGTTGCTGGGCATTGGCGCGGTGGCGGCGGTTTCGTTGCTGGGTACCCTGCCGCCAATGATTTCGAGTTAAGACCCGCCGCCCTGTGGGAGCGAGCCTGCTCGCGAAGGCGTCGCCACAGTCAGCATTGATGTAACAGACACTCCGCTTTCGCGAGCAGGCTCGCTCCCACATAAGAATTCTATACACCAAGTCATCGTACAACTTCCGATTGACAACACTGAAACGCCGCGTAAATAATCGCCTCCAATGTTGTACGACGACGTATAACAACAATAAAAACAAAAAAGAAATGGAGCGTTACAGTGAGCAAGCCCGCCCGCAATTCGTCCCCCCGTGCCCCACGTCCACAGTTTGCCCGCCGTCATGCCCTGAGCCTGATCGGTTGCAGCAGCCTGGCCATCGCCCTGCCCATGACCAGTCACGCCGAAGGTTTCACCGATGACGCCAAAGCCACGCTGAACCTGCGCAACGCCTACTTCAACCGTAACTACACCAACCCGGCCTACCCCCAGGGCAAGGCTGAGGAATGGACCCAGAACTTCATCCTCGACGCCAAATCCGGGTTCACCCAGGGCACGGTCGGCTTTGGTGTGGACGTGCTGGGCACGTTTTCGCAGAAGCTCGATGGCGGCAAGGGCACCGGCGGTACACAGTTGCTGCCACTGGACCACGACGGTCGCCCGGCCGACAACTTCGGGCGCCTGGGCGTGGCGCTCAAGGGCAAGATCTCGAAGACCGAAGTCAAGGTTGGTGAATGGATGCCGGTGCTGCCGATCCTGCGCTCGGACGACGGCCGTTCCCTGCCGCAAACCTTCCGTGGTGGTCAGGTCACCTCCACTGAAATCAGCGGCCTGACGCTCTACGGCGGGCAGTTCCGCCAGAACAGCCCGCGTAACGATGGGAGCATGGAAGACATGTTCATGAACGGCAAAGCGGCGTTCACCTCCGATCGTTTCAACTTCGGTGGCGGCGAATACGCCTTCAACGAAAAACGCACCCAGGTCGGCGTGTGGTACGCGCAACTGAGCGATATCTACCAACAGCAATACTTCAACCTGAGCCACAGCCAGCCCATTGGCGACTGGACCCTCGGCGCCAACCTCGGCTACTTCATCGGCAAGGAAGACGGTAGCGCCCTGGCCGGCGACCTCGATAACAAAACCGCGTTCGCCCTGCTCTCGGCCAAGTACGGTGGCAACACCTTCTATGTCGGCCTGCAGAAGCTCACGGGCGACGATGTCTGGATGCGCGTCAACGGCACCAGCGGCGGCACCCTGGCCAACGACAGTTACAACTCCAGCTATGACAATGCCAAGGAAAAATCCTGGCAAGTGCGTCACGACTACAACTTCGTGGCCCTCGGCGTGCCGGGCCTGACCCTGATGAACCGCTACATCAGCGGCGATAACGTGCACACCGGAAGCATCACCGACGGCAAGGAATGGGGCCGTGAATCGGAACTGGCCTACACGGTGCAGAGCGGTCCGCTGAAAAACCTCAACGTCAAATGGCGTAACGCGAGCATCCGCAAAAACTTCAGCACCAACGAGTTCGACGAAAACCGGATCTTCATCAGCTATCCGATTTCGTTGTTGTAAGACGGTTCGCTGACACCGCTCTTGTGGCGAGGGAGCTTGCTCCCTCGCCACAGGCCGCCCTGAGAATCCAACCCTTCGTCAAATTCGCCACAAGACGCGTTGACAAGAAACGGAAAGCCTTACGATACTGCCAATAGTCGTACGACAACCTACAACAAATTCAATAACCACCATTGCTTGTCCAGGACTCTCCATGACCACCACTCCCACTGCCCGCGCCCCTTTCAATCGCCTGCTGCTGACCGGTGCCGCCGGTGGCCTGGGCAAGGTCCTTCGCGAAAGCCTGCGCCCCTACGCCAATGTCATTCGCCTGTCGGACATCGCCGACATCGCGCCGGCCATCGACGACCGTGAAGAAGTCGTGCCGTGCGATCTGGCCGACAAGCAAGCCGTGCATCAACTGGTCGAAGGCGTCGACGCGATCCTGCACTTTGGCGGTGTGTCCACCGAGCGCTCGTTCGAAGAGATCCTCGGCGCCAACATCTGCGGCGTCTTTCACATCTACGAAGCCGCGCGCCGTCACGGCGTGAAGCGCGTGATCTTCGCCAGCTCCAACCACGTGATCGGCTTCTACAAGCAAGACGAAGTCATCGACGCCCACTCCCCTCGCCGCCCGGACAGTTACTACGGCTTGTCCAAGTCCTACGGTGAAGACATGGCCACTTTCTACTTCGATCGCTATGGCATCGAGACCGTCAGCGTGCGCATTGGCTCCTCGTTCCCGGAACCGCAAAACCGCCGGATGATGAGCACCTGGCTGAGCTTCGGCGACCTGACCCAACTGCTCGAACGGGCGTTGTACACGCCGAATGTCGGCCACACCGTGGTCTATGGCGCATCCGACAACAAGAACGTCTGGTGGGACAACCGTTACGCCACGGTCCTGGGCTATGTACCGAATGACAGCTCCGAAGTGTTCCGAGAAAAGGTCGAAGCCCTGCCGATGCCAGCCGCCGATGATCCGACGCGGGTCTACCAGGGTGGCGCCTTCTGCGTGGCCGGCCCGTTCGGCGACTGAACCGTCAGTGCTTACCGCTTGATCCCCACAACAAAAACCAAGGGAATGAGTTGCCATGCCAGCTGAATTGATTGTCGATGCCCGCAACGCGGTGGGTGAATGCCCGGTATGGGTCGGTGAAGAAAACGCCCTGTACTGGGTCGATATCCCGGCCGGCGGCCTGCAACGCTGGAGCGCCGACACCGGCCATGTGTCGGCGTGGAAAACCCCGGAAATGCTCGCGTGCATCGCCCGTCACCCTGACGGCGGCTGGGTCGCCGGCATGGAGAGCGGCTTCTTCCAGCTACGCCCGCACAACGACGGCAGCCTCGACAGCGAGCCCCTGGCCGGCATCGATCACAGCCGCCCCGACATGCGCCTCAACGATGGTCGCTGTGACCGTCAGGGGCGGTTCTGGGCCGGCAGCATGGTGCTCGACATGGGCGCCAACGCCGCCGAGGGCCGGCTCTACCGCTATGGCGCGGGACAATGCGGACCGCTCGACGCCCGGCTGAACGGCTTCATCGTGCCCAACGGCCTGGGCTTCAGTCCGGACGGTCGCACCATGTACCTGTCCGACTCCCATCCCGCCGTCCAGCAGATCTGGGCCTTCGACTACGACATCGACAGCGGCACGCCGAGCAATCGCCGGCTGTTTGTCGACATGAATCACTACGCCGGGCGCCCCGATGGCGCCGCGGTCGATGCCGAGGGTGGCTACTGGATCTGTGCCAACGACGCCGGGCTGATTCACCGCTTTACCCCGGACGGACGCCTGGACCGTTCCCTCGCCGTACCGGTGAAAAAACCGAGCATGTGTGCCTTCGGTGGCAGCCGCCTGGACACCTTGTTCGTCACTTCGATCCGCCCCGCAGACGACCACGACGAACAGTCCCTGGCCGGTGGCGTGTTCGCCCTCAACCCCGGCGTCAAGGGTTTGCCGGAGCCACTTTTCAACGTCTGACCGCAACTGCTCGTGCTGCAACGCTGTGCCTTGAACACAAAAACAATAAAACAGGAGACACCCCCAATGGACTTCAAACGCACCTTGCTCACCGCTGCACTCCCCTTCACCGCAGCCCTCGCCTTCTCCCTCAGCAGCGCCGCCCATGCGCTGGAAATCAAATTCGCCGACATCCACCCTGCCGGCTACCCGACCGTAGTGGCCGAGGAACAACTGGGTAAAACCCTGGTGGCCGACAGCGACGGCAAACTGACCTTCAAGATGTTTGCCGGCGGTGTGCTCGGCTCGGAAAAGGAAGTGATCGAACAAGCCCAGGTCGGCGCCATCCAGATGGCCCGGGTCAGCCTCGGCATCGTCGGGCCGGTGGTGCCGGACGTGAACGTGTTCAACATGCCGTTCGTGTTCCGCGACCAGGCGCACATGCGCAAGGTGATCGACGGCGAAGTCGGCGACGCGATCCTCGACAAAATCACCGACTCCGAATTCGGCCTGGTCGCCCTGGCCTGGATGGACGGCGGCACGCGCAATATCTACACCAAGAAACCGGTGCGCAGCCTGGAAGACCTCAAGGGCATGAAGATTCGCGTGCAAGGCAACCCGATGTTCATCGACACCATCAATGCCATGGGCGGTAACGGCATTGCCATGGACACCGGTGAAATCTTCAGTGCCTTGCAGACCGGGGTGATCGACGGCGCGGAAAACAATCCGCCGACCCTGCTCGAACACAACCACTACCAGAACGCCAGGTTCTACAGCCTGACCGGGCACCTGATCCTGCCAGAACCGATCGTGATGTCGAAGATCACCTGGGAAAAACTGAGCCCCGAGCAACAGGCACTGGTGAAGAAAACCGCCAAGGCCGCGCAGGCACAGGAACGCGTCCTGTGGGACGCCAAATCGGCCAGCAGCGAAGAGAAGCTCAAGGCGGCGGGCGTCGAGTTCATCACCGTCGACAAAAAACCTTTCTATGAGGCCACCGCCTCGATCCGCGAGAAATACGGCGCGCCCTATGCCGATCTGATCAAGCGTATCGAAGCCGTTCAGTAATCCCTCCCTGCATTCAAGAAAGGCCCGGCGCCACTGACACGGGTGTCTGTCAGTGCGCGCCCGGTTACGGTGAAACCCGATGAAGAATCTACTGCTGCGCATCAACGACAGGATTTACATGACCTGTATCTGGGTCGCGGGCCTGTCCGTGCTGGCCATTGCCCTGATCATTCCCTGGGGCGTGTTTGCTCGCTACGTCCTTGGCACCGGCTCCAGTTGGCCGGAGCCCAGCGCCATTTTGCTGATGATGGTGTTCACCTTCATTGGCGCCGCCGCCAGCTATCGTTCCGGCTCCCACATGGCGGTGGCGATGCTCACTGATCGCCTGCCACCGAACCTGCGCAAAGCCATGAGCGTGTTTGCGCAACTGCTGATGGCGACCATCAGCCTGTTCATGGCGATCTGGGGGACCAAGCTGTGCCTGTCGACCTGGAACCAGTTCATGAGCGCCGTGCCGACCCTGCGCGTCGGCATCACTTACATGCCGATCCCGATTGGCGGTTTGCTGACGTTGGTCTTTGTGCTGGAAAAACTCCTGCTCGGTGACCAGAGCAACCGGCGGGTCGTGCGCTTCGACCTGGTTGAAGAAAACGAAGGGGCTGCCTGAATGGACGCATTGATTCTGCTGGGCAGCTTTATCGCCTTGATCCTGATCGGCATGCCGGTCGCCTATGCCCTGGGGCTGTCGGCCCTGATCGGCGCATGGTGGATCGATATTCCGTTCCAGGCATTGATGATTCAGGTCGCCGGTGGCGTGAACAAATTCTCCCTGCTGGCGATTCCGTTCTTCGTCCTGGCGGGCGCGATCATGGCCGAAGGCGGCATGTCCCGACGGCTGGTGGCGTTTGCCGGGGTGCTGGTGGGATTCGTCCGTGGCGGTCTGTCGCTGGTCAACATCATGGCCTCGACCTTCTTCGGGGCGATTTCCGGTTCTTCGGTAGCCGACACCGCCTCGGTCGGCTCGGTGCTGATCCCTGAGATGGAGCGGCGCGGTTATCCACGGGAGTTCGCCACGGCGGTCACCGTCAGCGGTTCGGTACAAGCCCTGCTGACCCCGCCGAGCCACAACTCGGTGCTCTATTCGCTGGCCGCTGGCGGCACCGTGTCGATTGCCTCGCTGTTCATGGCCGGCGTGGTGCCCGGCCTGCTGATGAGCGCGTGCCTGATGGTGCTGTGCCTGATCTTCGCCAAAAAGCGTGACTACCCCAAGGGCGAAGTCATTCCGATGCGCGAAGCGCTGAAGATCTGCGGTGAAGCGCTGTGGGGCCTGATGGCCATGGTGATCATCCTGGGCGGCATTCTGTCGGGGATTTTCACCGCCACCGAGTCGGCGGCGATTGCGGTGCTGTGGTCGTTCTTCGTGACCATGTTCATCTACCGCGACTACAAGTGGAGCGAACTGCCGAAACTGATGCACCGCACGGTGCGGACGATTTCGATCGTGATGATCCTGATCGGCTTCGCCGCCAGCTTCGGCTACATCATGACGCTGATGCAGATCCCGGCGAAAATCACCACGATGTTCCTCACGCTCTCGGACAACCGTTACGTGATCCTGATGTGCATCAACGTCATGCTGCTGTTGCTCGGCACGGTGATGGACATGGCGCCGCTGATCCTGATCCTCACGCCGATCCTGATGCCGGTGATCCTCGGCATTGGCGTGGACCCGGTGCAGTTCGGCATGATCATGCTGGTCAACCTGGGCATCGGCTTGATCACACCGCCCGTGGGCGCGGTACTCTTTGTGGGGTCGGCCGTGGGCAAGGTCAGTATCGAATCAACCGTCAAAGCCCTGTTGCCGTTCTACGGCGTGCTGTTCCTGGTGTTGATCGCCGTGACTTACATTCCCGCGCTGTCACTGTGGTTGCCGCATCTGGTGTTGTAACCAAGACTCGCAAAACGCTTTGTGGCGAGGGCGCTTGCGCCCTCGCCACAACAGCTCATCAACCAGCAGAGAAGGCCATGACGTTAGCCACCCTCGAACTCGAAGACCAATTCACCCGCCTCACCCTCGCCCCTGAGCTCGGCGGGAGCATCGTCAACTGGACCGTACGCGCTACTGGCCAGCCCTTGCTGCGCCATGCCGACGCCCACGCGCTGAACAGCGGCCTGCCCGGCAAACTCGGCTGCTTTCCGTTGGTGCCCTGGTCAAACCGTATCGCCGAGGGCGGCTTCGATTGCCCGGATGGCTGGCAGTCGCTGACACCCAACAGCCTCACCGATCCCCTGCCGATTCATGGCAGTGCGTGGCAGCAGGCATGGCAAGTGGTGTCCCGGACGGCGGATGAAGTGGTCCTGCAACTCGACAGCAGCACGCCCTTCGCCTATCGCGCGCGTCAGCGTTTTCATTTGAGCGAAGGCAAGCTGAGCATCGAATTGAGCGTCACCCACCTGGCCGAACGCGCCGCCTGGCATGGCCTGGGATTGCACCCGTACTTGCCGCGAACCGCGAACACCCGATTGCAGGCGGCAGCGCGCCAGGTGTGGTTTTGCGACGCGACAAAATTGCCGACACAGCTTGGCGAACTGCCTGCCGAATGGGATTTCCAACACCCCGGGGCGTTGCCGGAAACGCTGGTCGACAACGGCTTCTGCGAATGGGACGGCCATTGCCTGATTCAGCAACCGGACCTGGGCTATGAACTGGAGTGCCAGGCCAGCGGCAGCGATTACTACCTGCTCTATTGCCCGGTGGGCCTGGATTTTTTCTGCATCGAGCCGGTCAGCCACCCGGTCAACGCCCATCACCTGCCCGGTCGGCCAGGCTTGCGTTTACTCGAACAGGGACAGTCCACCGAACTTGGTTTCACCCTGCACTATCGAGCGCTCTAACCCAGCAGTTGACTCAACACCGCACGCAGCTTGCCGGGTTTCACCGGTTTGTTGAGCAACGGCGCGTCCAGGCGTTGCAACGCACGCCGACACTGATCGGTGCGGTCGGCGGTGATGATCACGGCGGGGATGGTCTGATGAAAATGTTCGCGCAGATGCCGGACCACATCACAACCGACCACCGCGTGATCGAGGTGATAGTCCGCCAGGATCAGTTCCGGTGCCTGGCCGCGCAAGGCCGAGAGTGCCGAGGCTTCGTCGGTGGCGGTGACCACTTCGCAGCCCCACTGCCCGAGCAACGCGCTCATGCTTTGCAGAATGCTCACTTCATTGTCCAGCACCAGCAAACGCCGGCCCGGCAGCGGATTGCCCGTCCCCGGCTGCGGCGCGGCCAGGCTGACGGGCAACGGCATCTCGGCGCAAATCGGCACATCGATGCTGAACATCGAGCCGCGCCCCGGCAGCGAATGCACACCGATCTTGTAGCCAAGGATCTTGGCGATGCGCTCGACGATGGCCAGCCCCAGGCCCACCCCCTTGCGGTCGGCGGCGCGGCCGACGTCCAACTGGTTGAACTCGAGGAAAATCGAATCGAGCCGATCCGCAGCGATGCCGCGCCCGGTGTCCCAGACTTCCAGGCGCAGCATCTCACCCCGGCGCCTGGCCCCCAGCAGGATGCAGCCTTCGTCGGTATAGCGGCAGGCATTGCTGAGGAAGTTACGCAGGATCCGCGTCATCAGGCGCAAGTCGGTACTGACGGCGTAATGGCCCATGTGCACACGCAGATTCAACCCCGCCGCCTCGGCGACCGACTGAAATTCCGACACCAGCGGCCCGAGCAGTTCGTCGAGGCGGTAGACGGCGACGTCGGGCTTGACCGCCGACTGATCGAGCCGGGAAATGTCGAGCAAGTCGGTCAGCAGGTCTTCGGCGCCTTCCAGTGCCTGGTGGGTGCGTTCGACCAGCACCTGCTCGACCTCCGGCAGCTTGCGCTCGCGCAGGGTCGAGATCAGCAAGCGCGCAGCGTTCAACGGTTGCAGCAAATCGTGACTGGCGGCGGCGAGGTATTTGTCCTTGCTGCGATTGGCCGCCTCGGCGGCATCACGGGCATCGCGCAAGGCCTGGGCGATCTGCTGACGCTGGGCGATCTGCTGCTGCAGGTTGCGGTTGGCCTCCAGCAGTTCATCGGTGCGCGCAGTGACCCGTTGTTCCAGTTCGTCGTTGAGTTGTTGCAGGCGTTGCTGGGCCAGTTTGCGTTCGGTGATGTCGGCGACAAAACCTTCCACCAGCCCTTCCTGATCGGGCTTGAGCAGCAGGTTCATGAGTACATCGAGGTGGCTGCCGTCCTTGCGCCGCAAACGGGTTTCGTAACCGTGCAGGCTGCGTTGCTGCCTGAGGACTTCACCGATGCTTTGCAGCTCCGCCACGCCACCGGAAAACAGGTGGCTGGCCAGATCCGTCAGGGAAAACAGCACTTCCTGCGGGTCCTGATAACCGAGCATGCGCGCCAGTGCCGGGTTGGCCGCGCGCATACCGTCTTGCAGGCTGGCCTGGAAAATCCCGTGGACCGCGTTTTCGAACAGCCATTTGTAGCGGTTGCGCTCGGCTTCCAGCTCGTCCAGGCGCGCGGCCAACTCGGGGTAATGGCTCTTGCGCGCCGAATGGCTGCCTAACCCCAGCAGCCCGGCCAGCGCCCGTTGCTGCTCGTCAGAGGGCTTCGCCATACACGACCTCGACATCACGCTGACTGGATTCGCGCGGGTTGGTCAGGATGCATGGATCGTCCATCGCGTGTTGCGACAGGAACGGAATGTCCGCAGTACTGACCCCGTGCAACCCGAGGGTTTCGTGGAAACCGATGGCGTGTTTCAGCGCGATCAGGTGTTCCACCAGTCGCCCGCAGATCTGCCGGTGATTGAGGCCACGGCAGTCGATGCCAAAGGTCTCGGCAATCACCTTGAAACGTTCCGGCGCCGAGCTGTAGTTGAAAGCGACCACGTGCTCCACCAGCACCGCGTTGCACAAGCCGTGGGGCAGGTCGAGAAAGCCGCCCAGGCTGTGGGACATGGCATGCACCGCGCCGAGGATCGCATTGGAAAAGGCCAGCCCGGCCTGCATGCTGCCCAGCATGATTTTCTCGCGCAGCGCGATGTCCGTCGGGTTGGCGATCATTTGCACCAGGTTGCCATTGATCAGGCGCATGGCTTCCAGCGCATGGGGATCGGTCAACGGCCCGTTCCCGGTGGACACGAAGGCTTCGATGGCATGCACCAGCGCGTCGATGCCGGTACAGGCCGACAGGAACGGGTCCATGCTCAGGGTGGTTTCCGGGTCGATCAGCGAAACGTCGGGCACCACGGCCTTGCTGACGATGGAGAACTTCATGCGCTCCTGCTGATTGGAAATGATCACGAATTGCGAAACATCCGCCGACGTGCCGGCGGTGGTCGGAATCAGGATCAGCGGCGGGCTGGGCACGCGGATGGTGTCCACGCCCTCGAACTCGAGAATGCTGCGACCGTGGGCGACGACAATGCCGATGCCTTTGCCGCAATCCATCGGGCTGCCACCGCCGACGGCGACGATCACATCGCAGTGATTTTCCCGGTACATCTCGGCACCGAGCATCACTTCTTCGACACGCGGGTTGGGCGACACCGCGCTGTACAGGCAGTATTCGATGCCCAGGGCTTGCAGGCTGGCCTCGACATCGGCCACCCAACCGGCGGCAATCACCCCGGGATCGCTGACCACCAGGACCTTGCGGGCGCCAAAGGTCTTGGCATAGTTGCCGACGTTGTGCCGGCAACCGGCACCAAAGATGATTTCAGGCGAAACGAATTTACGCAGCTGGCTGAGACTCTGGCTCATTGGAAAGCCTGTTTTTTATTGTTTTGAAAGGTAGCGCTCACACTAAAGCATCCAGCTGCGAATGCAATCAGACCAATGGCCGGATTCACTGCAGATCCTGATGGGGGTTGGCTGTGTACCTGGATTGTCGCGTCAACCAATGCCCCTGCAGGAGCGAGCCTGCTCGCGATGGAGTGTCAGTCGCCGCACCTTTTACTGATACACCATCGCGAGCAGGCTCGCTCCTACAGGGGATGTGTGTGTGTTCAATCAGCCGCGGTAGATCAGCCGCGACGCTTTTTCGTTGCGCAAGGTCAGGTGTTCCATCCCCAGCCCCGGCGCTTCGGCCTCCTCCCGCGCCTTGAGGATGACCCCGTGATGGGGCGACTTGCTGCACACCGGGTCGGCATTGGCGGCGTCGCCGGTGAGCATGAAGGCCTGACAACGACAGCCGCCCAGGTCCTTGTGCTTCTCGTCGCAGGAGCGGCACGGCTCTTTCATCCAGTCATCGCCGCGAAAACGATTGAAGCCGAACGAGTGATTCCAGATGTGCTCGATGCTGTGTTCGCGCACGTTGGGAAACGGCACCGGCAACTGCCGGGCGCTGTGACAAGGCAAGGCCGTACCGTCCGGGGTGATGTCGAGAAACAGGTTGGCCCAGCCGTTCATGCAGGTCTTGGGTCGCTCTTCGTAATAGTCCGGGGTGACGAAGATCAACTTGCACGGGTGCCCCTGGGCCTCGAGACGTTCGCGATACTCGTTGGTGATGCGCTCGGCTCGCTGCAGTTGCTCGCGCGTCGGCAACAGCCCGACGCGGTTGAGCTCGGCCCAGCCATAGAACTGGCACGTGGCCAATTCGACGAAATCCGCTTCCAGCTCCAGGCACAGGTCAATGATCTGTTCGATGCGGTCGATGTTATGCCGATGGGTGACGAAGTTCAGCACCATCGGATAGCCCTGGGCTTTTACCGCCCGGGCCATGGCCAGTTTCTGCGCGAAGGCCTTGCGCGAACCGGCGAGCAGGTTGTTCACCGCTTCGTCGGCGGCCTGGAAGCTGATCTGGATGTGATCGAGCCCGGCGACCTTGAAGTCGCGTACTTTCTGCTCGGTCAGGCCGATACCCGAGGTGATCAGGTTGGTGTAGTACCCCATGTCCCGGGCGGCCTTGATCAGCTCGGCCAGGTCCTGGCGAACCAGCGGCTCGCCACCGGAAAAACCCAATTGCGCGGCGCCCATTTCCCGCGCCTCGCGGAACACCCGAATCCATTCTTCAGTGCTCAACTCCTCGCCTTGCCCGGCGAAGTCCAGAGGATTGGAGCAATAAGGGCATTGCAAGGGACAGCGATACGTCAGCTCCGCCAGCAGCCACAGCGGCGGCCCCGGTAGCGCCTCACTCGATCCAGAACTGTGCATGGGCCACCTCCAGAAACGCCAACACGTCCTCGTCGATCCCCGGCACACCGGGGAAACTCGCGGTCAATTGGTCGATGATCGTGGCCACGCTGCGCTGGCCGTCCAGCCGTTCGAGGATCTGCCCGGCACTGGCGTTGAGCTTGATCATGCCTTCGGGGTACAGCAGCACGTGGCAGTCCTGGCGGGGTTCCCATTGCAGGCGAAAACCCCGGCGCAACGACAGGGCCTGGTCGCGACGGATCGGGCTCACAGAGCGATCCCCCGGTGCCAGACGTTGTCGCGGGTCACCGTGTGGTACGGCGGGCGCTCCAGTTCATAGGCCATGCTCATGGCATCGAGCATGCTCCACAGCACGTCGAGCTTGAACTGGAGAATGTCCAGCATGCGCCGCTGCGCCTCGGCGGTGGTGTAATACGCCAGGGTGATGCGCAAACCGTGCTCGACATCGCGTCGGGCCTGGCTCAGCCGGGTGCGGAAATAGTCATAGCCGGCGACGTCGATCCACGGGTAATGGGTGGGCCAGGCATCGAGCCGCGATTGATGGATCTGTGGCGCGAACAGCTCGGTCAGCGAGCTGCTGGCCGCTTCCTGCCAGCAGGCACGCCGGGCAAAATTGACGTAGGCGTCCACGGCAAACCGCACACCGGGCAACACTAGTTCCTGGGACAGGATCCGTTCACGCTCAAGCCCCACCGCCTCGCCCAGGCGCAACCAGGCCTCGATGCCACCCTCGCTGCCGGGTGCGCCGTCATGATCGATGATGCGTTGCAGCCATTCCCGGCGCACGTCGCGGTCCGGGCAGTTGGCCAGGATTGCGGCATCCTTCAACGGGATGTTCACCTGGTAGTAAAAGCGATTGGCGACCCAGCCCTGGATCTGCTCACGCGTGGCACGCCCGGCGTACATGGCTTGGTGGAACGGATGATGGATATGGTAATAGGCGCCTTTGGCACGCAGGGCTTGTTCGAATTCGGTGGGGGTCATGGGGGTGTCGGTCATTGCGGATTCTCCTGGAAGCCCTGCGGTGTCTGGTCTGGCCCCATCGCGGGCACGCCCGCTCCCACAGGAGTTCGCATTCCAAATGTGGGAGCGGGCTTGCTCCGGGCGGCGTTCCGACGATGGGGCCGTCGGCTACAGCTCAATGTTCATGCCGTCATACGCCACTTCGATCCCCCGCCGCTCCAGCAGCGCCCGTTCGGCCGAGTCTTCATCGAGGATCGGATTGGTGTTGTTGATATGGATCAGCACCTTGCGCTGACGGGGGAAGCCTTCCAGCACTTCGAGCATGCCGCCGGGCCCGCTTTGCGACAGATGCCCCATGTCGCTGCCCAGGCTCTGGCCGACTTCACACACGCGCATTTCATCGTCGCGCCACAGGGTGCCGTCCACCATCAGGCAATCGGCGCGCTGCATCCAGCCCAGCACCTCTTCGTCGATTTGCCCCAGGCCTGGCGCGTAGAACAGCGACGCACCGCTGCGCTGGTCTTCAATGAACAGGCCGATGGTGTCGCCTGGCTGCGGGTTGCCGCGATTGGGTGAATACGGCGGCGCGTTGCTCACCAGGGGAATCGCCCGGAACTGCAAATGCGCGCAGGCCGGGATGCTGAATGGCTGGCGATCCAGGCCAAGCGGTTGCCAGTGCAACCCGCCGTTCCAATGGGCAAGCATGTTGAACAACGGGAAACCCGTGCTCAGGTCCTGATGAACCCGTTCGGTGCACCAGACGTCATGGGGGCAGCCTTCACGCAGGCTCAGCAGGCCGGCGCAATGGTCGATCTGGCTGTCCATCAGCACCACGCCGGCAATGGCGGTGTCGCGCAGGCGACGGGCCGGTTGCAACGGCGCGAAACTCTCGAGTTGCGCACGGATGTCCGGTGAAGCATTGCACAGCACCCACGCCACGCCGTCGTCGCTCAGGGCAATCGATGACTGGGTGCGCCGTTGCGCGCGCAGGCTGCCATTGCGCATACCGGCGCATTGCCGGCAGTTGCAGTTCCATTGCGGAAAACCACCACCGGCGGCGGAACCGAGAACGCGGATGTGCATGGGCAATGCTCCCTAAAGGCAGGCCCGGCCAACACCCTGGCTGGCCGGGTGAACCATCAACGGTTGGCGAAGTACATCGTCACTTCGAAGCCAATACGCAGGTCGGTAAACGCGGGTTTAGTCCACATGGGTCAATCCTCTTGTTGTGCCGGGCGATTCCGGTAGAACCATTAATGCACGGGGCGCCGGACGCCCGAATGCTACTTTCGAAGGAGGTTTGGGGGGGATTTGGTAGGGGGGGGGTGACGAGATTTTCAGCAATACCATCGGACCTGTGGGAGCGGGCTTGCCCGCGATAGCGGTCGGACAGTCAACATTGATGTTGAATGTGCCGGCCCCATCGCGGGCAAGCCCGCTCCCACAGGTTTCGGTGGTGTTATTACGAGGTTAGAAGAACCCCAACGGATTGATGTCGTAGCTCACCAGCAGGTTTTTGGTCTGCTGATAATGGTCGAGCATCATCTTGTGGTTCTCCCGGCCGACGCCGGATTTCTTATAGCCACCGAACGCGGCGTGCGCCGGGTACAGGTGGTAGCAGTTGGTCCATACACGCCCGGCCTTGATCGCCCGGCCCATGCGGTAAGCGCGGTTGATGTCGCGGGTCCAGAGCCCGGCACCGAGGCCGAACTCGGTGTCGTTGGCGATGGCCAGGGCTTCGGCTTCGTCCTTGAAGGTGGTGACACCCACCACCGGTCCGAAGATTTCTTCCTGGAACACGCGCATGTTGTTGGTGCCCTTGAGCAGCGTCGGCTGGATGTAATAGCCGCTGGACAAGTCACCCTCAAGACGTTCGGCCGCGCCACCGGTGAGCAGTTCGGCACCCTCCTCCTGGGCGATGGTCAGGTACGAGAGGATCTTGTCGTATTGCTGCTCCGACGCCTGGGCGCCGACCATGGTCTCGGTGTCCAGCGGATTGCCGCGCTTGATCTTGACGATTTTCTTCATGACTTCGGCCATGAACGGTTCGTAGATCGACTCCTGCACCAGCGCCCGGGAAGGACAGGTGCACACTTCGCCCTGGTTGAAGAACGCCAGTACCAGGCCTTCGGCGGCTTTTTCGATGAACGCAGGCTCGGCGTTCATGATGTCTTCGAAGAAGATGTTCGGCGACTTGCCGCCCAGTTCCACGGTGCTTGGAATGATGTTTTCGGCGGCGCAATGCATGATGTGCGCGCCGATCGGAGTCGACCCGGTGAAGGCGATCTTGGCGATGCGCTTGCTGGTGGCCAGGGCCTCGCCGGCTTCACGGCCGAAACCCTGGACGATGTTCAGCACGCCCGCCGGCAGCAGGTCGGCGATCAGTTCGGCAAACACCATGATCGACAGCGGCGTCTGTTCGGCCGGCTTGAGCACGATGCAGTTGCCGGCAGCCAGGGCCGGGGCGAGTTTCCAGGCCGCCATCAGCAGCGGAAAGTTCCACGGAATGATTTGCCCGACCACGCCCAATGGCTCGTGGAAGTGATAGGCGGTGGTCAGCTCGTTGATCTCGGCGGCGCCGCCTTCCTGAGCGCGGATGCAACCGGCGAAATAACGGAAGTGGTCGGCGGCCAGCGGCACGTCGGCATTGAGGGTTTCACGCACGGCCTTGCCGTTGTCCCAGGTTTCGGTGACGGCGAGGATTTCCAGGTTTTGCTCGATGCGATCGGCGATTTTCAACAGTACCAGGGAGCGGTCCTGGGCCGAGGTCTTGCCCCAGGCGTCGGCGGCGGCATGGGCCGCGTCGAGGGCCTTGTCGATGTCGGCGGCGCTGGAGCGCGGGAACTCGGCGATCACTTCACCGTTGACCGGCGAAGTATTGGTGAAGTACTCGCCATTGACCGGCGCAACGAACTCGCCGCCGATGAAGTTGCCATAGCGTGGTTTGAAGGATACGACTGAGCCTGGTGTTCCGGGTTGTGCGTAGATCATGGTGGGCCTCTGTCTGGGTCGATGCCTGTCGAACCAACAGGCGATGAACCGATACTAGAGAGCCCCGCGCGCCAGACGAATGCGCCGTTGGCAGGGGGGGCTCTCGTTATTTGGTCGTAGGTGCGAGCCTGCTCGCGAAAAACCTGAGAGCACCGCGGGATTTCAGGAATCCAGCGTTATCGTTGACGGCCATCGCGAGCAGGCTCGCTCCTACAGGGGTTATGCGGTGGTCCTGGCGTCAGTGCTTGGCCACCAGATCCTTCGGCAGCTTGAAGGTCCAGAGCATGCCGCCCTGGTTGAAGTCCTTGACGCGCTTGGCCACCTCGCCGCCCCACAGCGGTACGGCGCCGCCCCAACCCGAGAGGACCGAGACGTACTGTTCGCCGTCCATTTCCCAGGTGACGGGCGAGCCCAGCACGCCGGAACCGGTCTGGAACTCCCAGACTTTCTCGCCGGTCTTGGCGTTGAACGCTTGCAGGAACCCTTCCGGCGTCCCGGTGAACACCAGGTTGCCCTTGGTGGTCAGTACCCCGCCCCACAGCGGCGCGAAGTTCTTGTGGCGCCAGACTTCCTTGCCGGTTTTCGGGTCAATCGCCCGCAGCACGCCGATGTAGTCTTCATTCAATGGCTTGATGGTGAAACCGGCGCCGAGGAACGCCGCGCCTTTCTTGTAGGCGATGCCTTCGTTCCAGAT
This sequence comes from Pseudomonas sp. MIL9, assembly GCF_016887925.1. NCBI lineage: Bacteria > Pseudomonadati > Pseudomonadota > Gammaproteobacteria > Pseudomonadales > Pseudomonadaceae > Pseudomonas > Pseudomonas sp. MIL9. The sequence goes on from NZ_JAFEHE010000021.1 coordinate 27,647, forward strand.
GTCCATGCCCCATTCGTTGGACGGCACATAGAACAGACCAGTGTCGCGGTTGTACGCCATCGGCATCCAGTTTTTCGCGCCGAGGAAGGCCGGTGCCACGAACACTGAACTGCCCTTGGCTTCGGTGCCCGGTGCGCCTGGACGACTGGCTTCGTTGTAGATCGGCCGGCCGTCCTTATCGAGCCCGGTGGCCCAGGTGATCTTGTCCACGAACGGGAAGCCGCGGATGAATTTGCCGTTGGTACGATCCAGCACGTAGAAGAAACCGTTACGGTCGGCGGTCGCCGCCGCTTTGATTTCCTTGCCACCCTCGGTGTAGTTGAACGACACCAGTTCGTTCACGCCGTCGTAATCCCAGCCGTCGTGTGGCGTGCTCTGGAAGTGCCATTTGATGGTGCCGTCGTCCGGGTTGAGCGCCAGGCGCGACGAGGAGTACAGGTTGTCGCCAGGGCGCAGGTGCGAGTTCCACGGCGCCGGGTTACCAGTGCCGAACAGCAGCAGATTGGTTTCAGGGTCGTAGTAGCCGCCCAGCCAGGGCGCTGCGCCACCGGTTTTCCAGAGGTCGCCGGGCCAGGTCTTGCCGGCCTCGCCGCCGGAGATACCGTTCTCCACGGCTTTGCCGTCCTTGTAGACGTAACCCATGTGGCCTTCCACGGTCGGCCGGGTCCACAGCAGGTCGCCGTTTTTCGGGTCATAGGCTTCGATCTTGCCCACCACGCCGAATTCGCCACCGGCCACGCCTGTGATCAATTTGCCGTTGATCACCAGCGGCGCGGCACTGATCGAGTAGCCTTCCTTGTGGTCGGCGACTTTTTTGCTCCAGACCACCTTGCCGGTGTCCTTGTTCAGCGCCACGAGCTTGGCGTCAAGGGTGCCGAAGATCACCAGGTCGCCATACAACGCCACCCCACGGTTGATCACGTCGCAGCAGGGACGGATGTCATCCGGCAGGCGCGCATCGTATTGCCAGAGTTTCTTGCCGGTGCGCGCATCCACGGCGAAGACCCGCGAGTAGGAGCCGGTCATGTACATCACGCCGTCCTTGATCATCGGCTGTGCTTGCTGACCGCGCTGCTTTTCACCGCCGAAGGAGAAGGCCCAGACCGGCCGCAACTCCTTCACGTTGCCGACATTGAGGATATCCAGCGGGCTATAGCGCTGACCCTGAACGCCCAGGCCGTTGGTGACGATCTGCTCAGGGTTCTTGGGGTCCTGGAGAATGTCTTGATCGGTGACGCCGGCCAATGCCTGGCCGGATAACAGCATGGCACTGAGCAACAGGCTCAAGACGAAGGGCTGGCGACGTGCGGGTTGAGTCATGACGGCTACCTCTGCGGTTTTTGTTATACCCGGGAAATTTTCCCGGTGTGATGCAGATTCTTGGGCGCCGCCGCCCTTACAACAATGACCCGCTGTGTGGAGATTTCTAGTTCCTTGGTAGGGGGTTGGGTGTGGATACGGCGCGCTCCCCTGTAGGAGCGAGCCCGCTCGCGATGAACCTGAAAACGCCGCGGGGCGTCAGGTTTCCAGCGTAATCGTTGACCACCATCGCGAGCAGGCTCGCTCCTACAAAGGGGTGTTGATCATTGCTGCGTGGCGGAATCGACGCGCTTCATTTGCGCACGCTCATAGCGCGGGTACAGGTGGCTGACGCTGCGGATGAGTTCATAGCGGCTCAGGCTGATCTCGGCGAAACGTTCGGGAATGGGGCTGCGGATCATCTCGGCCATGTCGCTGCCCTGGGCGGCGCCGTCGCGCATCAGTTGGTCGAGCCAGCCCAGGTAGTCGCGCATCTGCGCGAACGGTTTTGCATCGCTGGCCACCGGCCCGTGGCCGGGCACGATCAGCGTCCAGGGCAACGCTTGCAGGGTGGCGATGTCCGCCAGCCACACCGATAACCCCGGACTGTTGGGCGTGGTCAGCGCCCGTTGATAAAACACCAGATCCCCGGCGAATAGCACGCCGGTTTTCTGGTCGAGAATAGCCAGATCCGCACCCGTATGCCCACCCAGGCTCAGCAGCTGCAGATCGTGGTTCCCAAAACGTTGCACGCCGGCGGTCAGCGTCCGGGTCGGCAGCACCACCTCGGTGCCGCGCATCCAGTCGCCCACCAGCCGATACATGTTTTGCGCCATGGCATCACCCTGCTGATGCAACAGCTCGGTGGTGCCGGCCAGCGCACCGATCGGCACATCGGTGAAAGCCTGGTTGCCCAGCACGTGGTCCGGGTGATGGTGCGTCAGCAGCACCTCGATCACCGGTTTATCCGTGACGGCGGCAATCGCCCGGCGCATGGCTTCGCCGTAGCGCTTCGATGGCCCGGTATCGATCACCACCACGCCACGCTCGGTGACGATGAACGCGGTATTGACGATGTTGCCGCCGTTGGCCGTGGCGAAATTGTCCGTGCTGCCTTCCAGCAGCCAGGTGTCTTCGGCGATCTGCCGGGGCTTGAGCGCATAGTCGAGATCGGCCATGGCCGGCAGGCTCAGGCTCATGAACAACACCAGCATCCAGCGCATGACGCGCTCCTTGGGGTCAGGGTATCGACGCATCGAATTCATTGCCGCTGTTGTCGCGCAACACCAGGCGCGTCTGCCCTGCCCCTTCAATGTCAAAGGCCAGGTTGGGGTTTTCACTGACCGCGGGAAACAGTTCCAGGCGGGCCATTACTTGATTGTTCGAGTCCCGCAATTCGGCATGGTTGATGAAAAACTCCGGAATGCCGCTGACCATGCCGTTGTCCATCGGATGCGCCACCTGCAATCGCAAGCGGCTGAAATCACCACGCGGGTAGCGACCGCCCAGCACCTCGCCTATGTGTTCCTCCCAGCCTGGCTGGGTACGCACCACACTGGGCGCGGTACAGCCGCCGCCCGCTGCGTCGATCAGGGTCGAACCGACATGCCACAGCCCGTCGCGGGTCAGCACCGCGGCGCGCAACGGGGTCGCCTGTTCGACGCGAATACGCACCGACAGCCACGGCAACACACCGGACACGGGTTCGAAGTCGACGATTTTCGGCAGAGGATTGAGCTCGGCCCAGGCAAGTATTCGCACCACCTCGCCCTTGAACGCCCGGGCGTCGATTTCCACGGGCACTTGTCGGGCGTCCTCGGCAAACGGCGGTGCCAGCAGCTTGACCCGTTCATCGAACACGAACGGCGCGTCGCCCAGCATCTGCTTGTGATAGAACGACCACATGACCGACGGCACCGGGTCCTTGCCCGATTCAATCCCGGCAGCCTGTGCGGCCTGGCCCAGGCTCAAACAGCAGGCCAACAGACAACTCGCTCGCCAGGTCATCGCCCGCTCCTATTGATACATCTCGGGTACGTCATAACGCAGGCCGTAATGGCCATAGATCGTTTTCACCGAACCCTCGCGGATCAGGCCTTCCAGCGCTTCTTCCACGGCATAGGCCAATTGCCGGTTGCTTTCGTGCACGGCCATGCCGATTTCCCAAAGCTGCTTGCCCATGTTCGGATAAGCGTTTTCCGCCAGCGCCACTTGCGGGTCGGCAGCCTCGTGCACCTGCCAGTCGATCTCGCCGCGCATGGCCATCACCGCGTCGACCTCACCGGCCTTCATCGCCGCAAACGCCTGGGGTACGCCCGGGTAGTGGTGGGTCTTGCCGGCGAGCATGCCGTTGAACACCGAGGTCAGGTAGAACGACGGCACGCTGTCGACTTCGACGCCGATCGGGTGCTGCTCGAACACCGCGACACTGCCGACCTTGTCCAGGCGCCGACGGTCGTAGGCCACCTGCCATTGCTCGTTCTGGTAAGGGCCGAACATCACCACATGACCGTTTTCCATCTCGCCGAATTCGTTGCGCTTCTGCGCGTAATCGCGGTCGTAGGGCACGCGCATCATCAGATCGGCCAGTTGCTGCTTGTGCAGTGGGCTGGCACGCCAGATGTAGTCGCGCAGGTCGTCGTCGAGTTTTTCCCCGGCCGGCGCCCAGATCAGTGTCAGGCGCACGCCCAGTGCCTTGGCCAGCGCCTGGGCGAGTTCGACGTCAACACCCCGGGGCTGGCCGGCGTCTTCAAAACTGTAGGGCGCGAAGTCCTTGTAGACCGCTACCTTCAGTTCGCCGGCGGCGATCATTTCGTCATAGTTGCGGACCTGCGCCTGCACCGACTGGCAGCACAGCCACACAGCGCTGATCAACACCGCGAGCAGGCGCATGGGTTATTCCTCGACGTGGACGCTGTCCAGATAAGTGCGGACCGCCCACAGGGCTTCCTGGCTCAGGTAGTCGGCCATTTTCGGCATGTAGACCCGACCGTCGCGCACGGCCCCGTGACGTACCCGTTCGACGAACCATTCATCACCGGCGTCGCCGACATCGAGCATGCGCAAGTCCGGTGCGATACCGCCCGACTTGGCTTCCAGGCCGTGACAGGCCGCGCAGTTCTGGTTGTAGGCCGATGAGCCGATTTCCAGGGCCTTGTCGTGTTCCGGAGAATTGCGGTACGGGTTCACCGCGGCCCAGCCATCGCCATCCACCGTCACGCCGGCATCCTTGATGGGCGTCAGGCCTTTGGTTTCGACGGCTTGTGGCACCACGTTGCCGTGGGCCCATACGGAACCTGCGCTGATAAAGCCGGCCAGCAGTCCGGCAACGAGCAAGGCGTTGCGTTTTGTTGTCATTGTTATGCCCTCAGGATTGCACGCAAAACCTCTTGGCAGAGGCTATGGCAACCATCTTAGGAACCCCGCCGCGCCGGCCCCATGCTGCTTTGGTGGTCGCGGCCCAGTACCTTGGTAGTAGGGCTTGTGGCGCACACCCAAATCAGGTGCCGTTCGGGAAGTCTTCCCGGCCACAGCGGGACTTTTTCCGTATCCGGCAAACGCTGCGCGCACCAACCTGTGCAGGCCAAAACCTCCACTGGGAACTGCAACCATGACAATAAGATCGCTACCCGCCCTTTCCCCGCTGACACTCGCCGTGCAGGCTTTTCTGCTGGTGGGCAGTGTGTCCCTGAGCGCGGCCAGCTACGCCGCGACAGCCCCCGCCGCCCCGACCGGCAATGTGAGTTGGGAAGACATTGCCAACGATCACCTGACCACCAAGGACGTGCTGCAATACGGCATGGGCACCAACGCCCAGCGCTGGAGCACGCTGGCCCAGGTCAACGACAAGAACGTGTTCAAGCTGACGCCGGCCTGGTCCTACTCGTTTGGCGATGAGAAGCAGCGCGGCCAGGAATCCCAGGCCATCGTCAGCGACGGCGTGGTGTACGTCACCGGTTCCTACTCGCGGGTATTTGCCCTGGACGCCAAGACCGGCAAGCGCCTGTGGACCTATAACCATCGCTTGCCGGACAACATTCGCCCGTGCTGCGACGTGGTCAATCGCGGCGCCGCCATTTATGGCGACAAGATCTACTTCGGCACCCTCGATGCGCGGCTGATCGCCCTGGACAAGAACACCGGCAAGGTGGTCTGGAACAAGAAGTTCGGCGACCACGCTGCCGGCTACACCATGACCGGCGCCCCGGTGCTGATCAAAGACAAGACCAGTGGCAAGGTGCTGCTGATTCACGGCAGCTCCGGCGATGAGTTCGGCGTCGTCGGGCAATTGTTTGCCCGCGACCCGGACACGGGCGAAGAAGTCTGGATGCGGCCCTTCGTCGAAGGCCACATGGGCCGTTTGAACGGCAAGGACAGCACCCCGACCGGCGACGTCAAGGCACCGTCCTGGCCGAATGACCCGACCACCGAAACCGGCAAGGTCGAGGCCTGGAGCCATGGCGGTGGCGCCCCTTGGCAGAGCGCCAGTTTCGACCCGGAGACCAACACCATCATCGTTGGCGCCGGTAACCCCGGGCCGTGGAACACCTGGGCGCGCACCGCCAAGGACGGCAATCCCCACGACTACGACAGCCTCTACACCTCGGGCCAGGTCGGCGTCGACCCGAGTACCGGCGAGGTGAAATGGTTCTACCAGCACACCCCGAACGATGCCTGGGATTTCTCCGGCAACAATGAGCTGGTGCTGTTCGACTACAAGGACAAGGACGGTAAAACGGTCAAGGCCACCGGCCACGCGGACCGTAACGGCTTCTTCTACGTGGTCGATCGCAACAACGGCAAATTGCAGAACGCGTTCCCCTTCGTCGACAACATCACCTGGGCCAGCCACATCGACCTCAAGACCGGCAGGCCGGTCGAGAACGAGGGCCAGCGTCCGGCCAAACCGCTACCGGGCGAGACCAAAGGCAAACCGGTGGAAGTCTCGCCGCCGTTCCTCGGCGGCAAAAACTGGAACCCGATGGCCTACAGCCAGGACACAGGGCTGTTCTACATTCCGGGCAACCAGTGGAAAGAGGAATACTGGACCGAAGAGGTCAGCTACAAGAAGGGCTCGGCGTATCTGGGCATGGGATTCCGCATCAAGCGCATGTACGACGATCACGTTGGCACCCTGCGGGCGATGAACCCGACCACGGGCAAAGTGGTGTGGGAGCACAAGGAGCATCTGCCATTGTGGGCCGGCGTACTGGCGACCAAGGGCAACCTGGTGTTCACCGGTACCGGCGACGGCTTCTTCAAGGCCTTCGACGCCAAAACCGGCAAGGAACTGTGGAAGTTCCAGACCGGCAGCGGCATCGTCTCGCCACCGATTACCTGGGAACAGGACGGCGAGCAATACATCGGCGTGACCGTCGGTTATGGCGGCGCCGTGCCGTTGTGGGGCGGCGACATGGCCGAACTGACCAAACCCGTGGCACAGGGCGGGTCGTTCTGGGTGTTCAAGATTCCGAGCTGGGATAACAAGACCGCCCAGAAGTAACCCCTCCTAGGATGCGGGGCCGCCTTTGTGGCGAGGGAGCTTGCTCCCGTCGGGCTGCGAAGCGGCCCCGGCATTCCTTCAGTCACACCATGCGCTCAGGTCTAGTGACTGCTGCGCCGCCGAGCGGGACGATTCGACACTTCGACAAGCTCCCTCGCCACAGGAACACCAGAGGTCTCGTGATGAAATACCTGCCCTTCCTACTGCTCTTGAGTCTTTCCCTGGCCCAGGCCGACGAGGGCGACGACGCCCCGCTGGTCATCAACGGCTGCACCCTCGCCGTACACAGCCAGTGCCCCGGCGCCAATCTCAGGGGCGCCAACCTGAGCAATCAGGATTTACGCAACATGAACCTGGCCGGCGCCGACCTGCGCGATGCCGACCTGCGCCACGCCAACCTCGACCTGGCCAATCTGGAAAAAGCCCGGCTACAAGGCGCCAACCTGACTCGCGCCAGCCTGCAGCAAAGCAATCTGCGGTTAGCTGATTTCAGCGGTGCAACATTGATCGCGATCCAGGGCTGGGGCCTGTTCGCCCAGGGCGCGCAACTCCAGGACGCCGACCTCAGCGGCGCTTACCTGCAATTCGCCCGCCTCTCCGGAGCCAAACTGCACAACGCCAACCTGCGGGCCGCCGATCTGGAAATGACCTGGCTGAGCAAGGCCGATCTCAAGGGCGCGAATCTCAGTGATGCCAACCTGCAAGAAGCCAAGCTGGGCGAAAGCAACCTGGAGGGCGCCAACCTCAGCGGCTCGCGCCAGCACTACGCGAATTTTCAGGATGCAAACATGGAGGGCTGCAGCGGCTGCCCGACCACCTGGAATCGCTAACCCCTCCCCCTCCTTTGCAGGAGCGAGCCTGCTCGCGAAAAACCCGAGAGCGCCGCGGGGTATCAGGCTTCCCGCGTTATCGTTGATGTTCTTCGCGAGCAGATGTCGATGCTTGCTCTTTTGTAGGAGCGAGCCTGCTCGCGATAAACCCGAGCGCACCGCGGGGTATCAGGCTCCCCGCGTTACCGTTGACGCTCTTCGCGAGCAGGCTCGCTCCTACAAAGGCACAAACGAAAAACCCGAGAGCGCCGCGGGGTATCAGGCTCCCCGCGTTACCGTTGACGTTCTTCGCGAGCAGATGTCGATGCTTGCTCTTTTGTAGGAGCGAGCCTGCTCGCGAAAAACCCGAGAGCGCCGCGGGGTATCAGGCTTCCCGCGTTATCGTTGACGTTCTTCGCGAGCAGGCTCGCTCCTACAAAGGCACAAGCGAAAAACCCGAGCGCGCCGCAGGGCATCAGGCTCCCCGCGTTATCGTTGACGTTCTTCGCGAGCAGGCTCGCTCCTACAAAGGCACAAGCGAAAAACCCGAGAGCGCCGCGGGGTATCAGGCTCCCCGCGTTATCGTTGACGTTCTTCGCGAGCGGGCTCGCTCCTACGCAGGCACAAGGGCGGTGAATCAGCCGGCCACCCGCACCACGCCCATGTCGATGCCCAGGTGCACCAGTTCGGCATGGGACGAGACCTGCAACTTGCTCTTGAGCAACGTCAGGTGATTGGAGACTGTTTTGCTGCTGATGCTCAGCTGTTCGGCAATCATCCGGGCCGGGGTGCCTTTGGCGATCATCACGAAAATTTCCAGCTCGCGCTGGGTCATGCTCTGCAAACGCGGATCGCTGGCGTCCTGTGGCGGGTGGCAGGCCAGTTGGGTGGCCAGGGGCTGTTCGATGTAGGCATGGCCCGCGAGAATCCGCCGCACCGCTTCGATTAGCACTTGCGGCGCCGAGCTTTTGGTGAGGTAGCCCGAGGCCCCCGCGTCCAGTGCCTGACGCACCAGGGGCAGCTCGTCGTGCATGCTGAAAAACAGCACCCGCAACTGTGGCAGGCGCTGACGCAGGCGTCGTGTGGTTTCCAGGCCGCTGATCCCCGGCAAACCGAAATCCATGATCACCAGATTCGGCACAGCCTCCTGCACCCTGGCCAGCGCCTCCTCGCCGGTCGCCGCTTCTCGCACGTCCATTGCCGGCAGCACCGCGCGCAACAGACTCGCGTAGCCCTGGCGGACCACCGCATGGTCATCGACCAACAGAATATTCATGACACCTCCAAAGGCATGCTCAAGGCCAGCGCCCAACCGGCGCCGGGCCGGCTGATCACCCGCAGTTCGCCGCCCAGGCTGCGGGCGCGCTCGAACATCGAATGCAAACCGACACCCGGCCGGGGTGGCTGTCGGGCGCCGCGACCGTTATCGCGAATCAGCAAACGCAGATGGCCGCCATGATGTTGCAGGCGAACCCGCACCTCACTGGCGCCGGCGTGACGGCTAATGTTGGTCAGGGCTTCCTGCAACAGGCGGTAGAGATGAGTCTTGTCCGGTACGGACAACGGCGGCAACTGCGCGCTGACCCTCAACTGGCAATCGATCCCCTGCCGGCCTTGCCATTGCTCGACCAGCAAGCCAAAGGCTTCGGACAACGACAGGTGTTGCAACACCACCGGATAGAGGCCATGCACCAGCGCCCGAAAGCCCTGTTGCAGGTGTTCGCAATTGTGTTCGAGCTCACGCACTGTGCGTTCCACGGTGTCTGGCTGATCCGCCACCAGCCGCAGCAGGCAGGCCTGGGCGCGAATCCCCGCCAGGTATTGTCCGAGGTCGTCGTGCAGGGTCTGCGCCAGTTGTGTGCGTTCCTGTTCCTGCACCGCCAGCAACGTCCGGGTCAGTTCGGTGTTGTCGGCGCGTGCCTGTTCCAGTGCGTCGGTCATGCGGTTGAAATGCGTCGCCAGTTGCCGCGCCTCCGGCAGGCCTTGCGCACGCAAACGCACCTTGAGCTGGCCGCCGGAGACCTGCTGCAGGGCACGCAGCAAGTCGTCGAGCAGGCCCAGGCCCCGACGCACGGCCCAGCGAATGGTCAGCAGACTCAACGCTAACGCCAGGCCACACAGGCTCAGCAATTGTTGGAGGGAATCCCAGACTTCGTCGATTTCATCCCGTGGATCGACCGCGATCTGCACGCGGCGGCCGTCCTGTAACTGGAGAACCCGTTCACTGTGTCGGGCCTCGGCAAACAACAGCCGTCCGAGCCAGGCATCGAGCCCGTCCTGCACCGGCAGCCGTTCCGCTTCGCCCGGCTCGAGCCAGCGCACCCGCACGTGACGCAAACTGCGCGTCAGCCGTGGTTGCAGGCTGGCAGGATTGCGCTCGGCAGTTTCGCTCAGGTACTCGACCACCGCTTCGGCGGATTGCAGCTCACGCTCCACATCCGCCAGCGCCTGATGCACCAGCAACCCCATGCACGCCAAAGTCACCAGGGCGAAAAAACCGCACACCCAGAGGTTGATCCGCCACAGGGCCGACATGCCTAGCGTCCCGGTGTCGCGGGCATGACGAGCAACGGCGCGGGGCGCGGGCCGTGCAGCTTGTCGACGCCGATCAGGCTCAGGACCAGTAAAAACGGCAGGAGCAGCGCTTTGAGAATTCGCATGATCGATTGCCTCCAGGGTAATGGCCGTTTCAGCCCATGCTAAAACCGCACCGCACGGTGCGAGCTACTACCTTGGTACTGCCTCGCTGGTACTTTCTGCATATTTCATCCGGCCTTCAGGCTTCCTATGCTGGCGCTACCTGTAATGGAGTGCCCTATGCGCCAGCTTGCCCCTTACGCCTTGTTCTACGTGCTGGCGATTGCCTGCGCGGCGGGGCTGGCGACTCAAAGCCAGGCCGCCGATGCGCCGTTGCAGGTGCGAATCGGCTACCTGGGCTATCGCCCCGACCCGGGACCGCTGCTGTCGAACGTCATTCCCGAACCGACCGATGCCGGGTTGCGTGGCGCTGAACTGGCGATCACCGACAGCAACAGCACCGGGCGTTTTCTCAACCACAGCTACAGCCTGGTGAGTGCCAGCGTCGACAGCCCGGATGCGTTGATTCATGCCGCCCAGGCCCAGCACGAACAGGGCCTGCGCCTGTTTGTGGTGAATGCGCCGGCAGAGAGTCTGCGCCGGCTCAGCGCGGTACTTCCCGACAGCCTGTTGTTCAACGCCGGCAGCCCGGACGACAGCCTGCGCACCACCGATTGCCTGCCGAATGTGCTGCACAGCCTGCCCAGCCGGGCGATGCTCGCCGATGCCCTGGGGCAATTCCTGGTGGTGCGCAAATGGCAGCGGGCCCTGCTCATCGTCGGCCCGACCGCAGACGATCAAGCCTACGCCGCCGCCCTGCGCCGCGCGGCCAAACGCTTCGGTGTGCAACTGGTGGCGGAAAAAGCCTGGAGTTTCGACAACGATCAACGACGCAGCGCCCAGGCCGACATGCCGCTGTTCACCCAGACCGCTGAATACGACGTGGTGTTGGTGGCCGACGAACGCGGCGACTTTGGTGAATACGTGCCGTACCAGACCTGGTACCCGCGCCCGGTGGCGGGCACCCAGGGCCTGACCCCGGTGGGCTGGCACAAAACCGTGGAAACCTACGGTGCCGCGCAGTTGCAGAAACGTTTCGAAGCCCTGACCGGGCGCTGGATGAACGACCGCGATTTCGCTGCATGGATGGCCGTGCGCAGCATCGCCAGCGCCGTGAGCAAACTGCGCCAGACCGAGCCCATGGCGATCCGTCAGCTGGAAATCAGCGATCAACTGCCGCTGGACGGCTTCAAGGGGCGCAAGCTCAGTTATCGGCCGTGGAACGGCCAGTTGCGCCAGCCGATCCCCATCGTGCAACCCCGTGCGCTGGTCAGCACCTCGCCCCAGGACGGCTTTCTGCACCCCTTCAACGAAATGGACAGCCTGGGCTACGACAAGCCCGAGGTCAGCTGCCGCTTTCCCTGATCCCTTTTTTCACAACAACGACAACAATAAGGAATCTGCCATGCGCCGCACCCTGCTCTCATGCGCCCTGCTGCTCGCTGCGGGACACGCCGCGGCCAGCACCGCCTGGGTCTCCAACGAAAAGGACAACAGCCTGAGCCTGATCGACATGCAGACCCTGCAAGTCACCGAGACCTTGCCCGTCGGCCAGCGTCCGCGTGGCCTGCTGCTGTCCCACGACAACAAGCTGCTGTACATCTGCGCCAGCGACTCGGACCGGGTGCAGGTGATGGACGTGGCCACGCGCAAGATCATCAAGGAACTGCCTTCGGGCAAGGATCCCGAGCAGTTCGCCCTGCACCCCAACAATCGCTGGTTGTACGTGTCCAACGAAGACGATGCGCTGGTCACGGTGATCGACACCGAAACCTCCAAGGTCCTCAGCCAGATCAACGTCGGCGTCGAACCCGAAGGCATGGCCGTCAGCCCCGATGGGAAATGGGCGGTGAACACCAGCGAAACCACCAACATGCTGCACTGGATCGACACCGGCACCCAGACCCTGGCTGACAGCACCCTGGTGGATCAGCGCCCGCGTTTCGTCGAGTTCTCGGCGGACGGTTCGCAGCTGTGGGCCTCGGCGGAAATCGGCGGCACCGTGACCATTCTCGACGTGGCCAGCCGCAAGATCCTCAAGACCCTGAACTTCCAGATCAAGGGCGTGCACCCGGACAAGGTCCAGCCGGTGGGCGTCAAGCTCAGCGCCGATGGCAAGTACGGCTTCGTCGCGCTGGGCCCGGCCAACCATGTGGCGGTGATCGATGCCAAGACCTTCGAGATTCTCGACTACCTGCTGGTGGGGCGACGGGTCTGGCAGATGGCGTTTACCCCGGATCAAAAGCAGTTGCTGGCCACCAATGGTGTCAGCGGCGACGTCTCGGTGATCGATGTCGAAAGCCTCAAGGTCACCAAGTCAGTGAAGGTCGGACGTTATCCCTGGGGCGTGGTGGTGACCCCATGAACGCCCTGGAGGTCAGCGACCTGAGTTTCGCCTACGGGGCCCGAGAGGCCTTGCGCCAAGTCAGTTTCAGTCTGGCACCGGGACGCTTCGCGGCGCTGCTGGGGCCTAACGGAGCCGGTAAATCGACCCTGATCGCCCTGCTCACCCGGCTCTATGACGTACAGCACGGAGACATCCGCGTCGGTGGCTGCTCGTTGTCGAGGACGCCGCGCCCGGCACTTCGGCAGTTGGGCGTGGTGTTTCAACAAAGCACCCTCGACCTGGACCTCAGCGTCGAGCAGAACCTGCGTTATCACGCAGCGCTGCATGGCCTGTCCCGGCGCCAGAGCGCCCTGCGGGTCGAGGCGGAACTGGCCCGGCAGGCCCTGACCGAACGCCGGCGCGAACGGGTACGTGAACTCAATGGCGGGCATCGCCGGCGGGTGGAAATTGCCCGCGCCCTGCTGCATGAGCCACGTCTTCTGCTGCTCGACGAAGCCAGCGCCGGACTCGATCCGGCCAGTCGCCTGGCGCTCAACCAGCACATTCGCAACCTGTGCCGCGAGCAGCGCATCAGCGTGCTCTGGACCACCCATTTGCTCGACGAAGTGCAGCCCAGCGATGACTTGCTGATTCTCCATCAAGGCCGGCTGGTCGCCAGTGGGCAGGCCGACGCGCTGAGCCTGGAACACGGCGGCGATCTGGGTTCGGCCTTCACCCGTCTCACGACTTCCGGAGCTGCCCGATGAACGCGTACTGGCAATGTTTCAGCGGCATCGTGCTGCGCGAATGGCTGCGTTTCGTTCTGCAGCGCACGCGGTTTCTCAGCGCGCTGGTGCGGCCCTTGTTGTGGCTGCTGGTGTTCGCCGCGGGTTTTCGTGCGGCCCTCGGCATCGCGATCATCGAGCCCTACGACACCTACATTCCTTACGAGGTGTACATCATTCCGGGCCTGGCCTGCATGATCCTGCTGTTCAACGGCATGCAGGGTTCGCTGTCGATGGTCTACGACCGCGAGATGGGCAGCATGCGCGTGCTGTTGACCAGTCCCCTGCCCCGGACCTTTCTGCTGTGCAGCAAGCTGTTGGCCACGGCGCTGATTTCGTTGTTGCAGGTGTATGCGTTTCTGGCGATCGCCTGGGTCTACGGTGTGCGACCGCCGGCCATGGGCCTGTTGTGGGCCTTGCCGGCGTTGCTGCTGGTGGCGCTGATGCTCAGTGCCCTGGGCCTTTTGCTGTCGAACGCGATCCGCCAGCTGGAGAACTTTGCCGGGGTCATGAACTTCGTGATTTTCCCGCTGTTTTTCCTCTCTTCGGCCCTGTATCCGCTGTGGAAGATGCGCGAGTCGAGTGAATGGTTGTACTGGCTGTGCGCCCTGAACCCGTTCACCCATGCCGTGGAACTGGTGCGGTTTGCCTTGTATGAACGCTTCAATGCCCTGGCGCTGGCGGTGTGCGTGGGGCTGACCCTGCTGTTTTCGCTGCTGGCCGTGTTGACGTTCAACCCGCAACACGCCGCCTTGCGCAAATCCGGCTGACCGACCTCCCGAAGGACCAAAATTACTACTTTAGTACTGGTTTTCCTGTCTATCGTCGCATTCCAAACGCAGCGTGACTGGCATGTAATGGGTCCATAACGATAAGGACTGAACCCATGCCGCATGCCCGACGTCGCCTGCTGCGTCTCTCTCTTGCTGCGTTGTCGCTGAGCCTGTGGCTGGGCAACGCGCACGCTCAAGCCCCGCTGTTTTCCGCAGAGGGCTATCGCATCGACCTGTACCGCAGCCCGACGCCCCATGAGTTGCCGGGCGCGACCCTCGTCGACACACCGGCCCTGCAAACCCTGCTGGAACAAACCCCGCGCCCGCTGCTGATCGACGTCTACCGCCGCCCATGGCTGCAAGGCCAATTCATCGAAGACCAGTCCCGCGAAAACCTGCCCGGCAGCCATTGGCTGGCCAATACCGGTGATGGTGAGCTGACGCCACAGTGGCAGGACTATTTCGCGCACAACCTGAAAAAACTGACCGCCGGTGACCCGACGCAACCACTGGTCTTTTACTGCCGCTCCGACTGCTGGCTGAGCTGGAATGCGGTCAAGCGCGCGGCCAGCCTGGGCTATAAGACACTGTACTGGTACCGTGACGGTGTGGACGCCTGGCAGGCGGCCAACCTGCCGGTGACGCCGGCCCGGCCCGAACCCTTTCCCTGAGCTTTACGCGTGCGTGTTGTTGCCACACCATAATCAAAATAATGAGGTGAAAGGCTATGTACAAAATTCTGATTGCCGATGATCACCCGCTGTTTCGCGAAGCCATCCATAACGTCATCAGCGACGGCTTTGCCGGCAGCGAAGTGATGGAAACCGCCGACCTGGACAGCGCCCTGGCCCTGACCCAGGAACACGATGACCTGGACCTGATCCTGCTCGACCTGAACATGCCCGGCATGCACGGGCTCAATGGCTTGATCAACCTGCGCAACGAAGCACCGACCATTCCGGTGGTGATCGTGTCCGCCGAACAAGACAAGCAAATCGTCCTGCAAGCCATCACTTACGGCGCGGTGGGCTTCATCACCAAATCCTCGCCCCGCAGCCAGATGACCGATGCGATCCAGCAGATTCTCAACGGCAACGTCTACTTGCCCCCGGACATTATCCGCTCGGCCAGAACCGGCACGCACCGACGGATGAACGACACCCCGAGCTTCCCGCCGGAGCTGCTCCAGGCCCTGACCCGCAAGCAATTGCAGGTGCTGGAACGCATGACCAAGGGTGAGTCCAACAAACAGATCGCCTACACCCTGGAAATCGCCGAAACCACGGTCAAGGCCCACGTCTCGGCGATCCTGCGCAAGCTCAACGTGCACAACCGGGTGCAGGCGATCCTGAGTGCCGGAGACATTGATTTCGGGTCGTATTTGCGGCGGTGAGGCTCGCCTGAAGACCGCATAACGGCTATCGCGAGCAGGCTCGCTCCCACAGGGATTTAGCCGATCCAGTGTGGGAGCAGGGCGGCGTTCCGACGAAGGGGCCGGCACCTGCACCCGAGCACTCAAGGCCGAGCGAGCAAATGACTCATGGCTGTCTTGAGCTTCATCGGCCGTACCGGCTTGTGCATCAGGGTATGCCCCAGTTCGCGGATCTGCTGCTTGAGTTCGTTGCTGTAGTTGGCGGTGATCATCATCGCCGGGATCGGTGAGCCGCGCCGGGCATTGATCCGGGCCACGGCGTCCACACCGTTCTGATCGTTGTCCAGGTGATAGTCGGCGATCAGCAGGTCCGCGTCGGCGTGGTAGTTGTCCACTTGCCGTGCCAGGTCCTCTTCCGACAGCGCCGTGACCACCCGGCAGCCCCAACCTTCCAGCAGCGTGCGCATGCCGGCGCAAATGGTCGCATCGTTGTCCAGCACCCAGATCCGCGCCCCGCGCAGCCGTTCGAGCATCGGCTCGCTCATCAGCAAACCGGGGGCTGCCTGCGGTGCGGTGGCGCTTAACGGCACTTCGACGCAGAACATCGAGCCCTTGCCCGGCCACGAACGAACCTGAACCCGATGCCCGAGAATGCCGGCGATCTTTTCGACGATCGCCAGGCCCAGCCCGAGGCCGCGATCCTGATCCGGGCGTTGCACATCGCCACGCTTGAACTCCTGGAAAATCTCCTCCAGGCGATTTTCGTCAATGCCCATGCCGCTGTCCCAGACTTGAATCGACAGGCGCTGGTGATGACGCCTGCAACCCAGCACCACGCGACCGCTGTAGGTGTAGCGAATGGCATTGCTCAACAGGTTGCGCAGGATGCGCGCCAACAACTGGATATCGCTGCGCACCAGCGCCGAACAGGCAATGAAATGCAGCTCCAGTCCTTCGCTGCGAGCGACCTGGGTGTATTCCGCCGCCAGGGTGTCCAACAGCTCGCTCAGGGCGAACGGCGCGATGTCGGCCTTGATCACCCCGGCATCGAGTTTGGAAATATCCACCAGGGTGCCCAACAGGTTTTCCACGTCTTCCAGGGAGTTGCTGACATTGCGCACCAGCACCTCGTTGCTGACCGCCTCCCGGCGCTCCAGCAAGGCACTGGTAAACAACCGCGCTGCGTTCAAGGGTTGCAGCAGGTCGTGGCTGACGGCTGCGAGAAACTTGGTCTTCGACAGGTTGGCTTGCTCGGCCTCCTGCTTGGCCTCGCGCAAGCGTGATTCGACCCGGCGACGCTCCTCGATCTCACGCAACAACTGGTCGTTGAGGGTGGTCAGTTCCGCAGTGCGTTCGCGCACCCGCAGCTCCAGATTCTGATAGGCCTGGTGCAATGCCTCGGCGGTGCGGCGGCGTTCGGTGATGTCGCGGATCAACACGAAAATCCCCACCACCTCGCCGCTGGCCAGCCGATTGGGCACGTAGGAACGCAGCATGTAGCGTTCCTGATTATTGACGTTGGTTTCGGCGACCTCGAACGTCACGCTCTCCCCCGCCAGCGCCCTGGCCACGTAGGACTCCAGGCGCTGGTAATGCTGCTCGCTGTGCACTTCGCGCAAGCTTTGGCCGAGCATCACGCCCCGTGGCCAGCAGTACCATTCTTCGTAGACCTTGTTGGTGAATTCGTAGACCAGGTCGGCGTTCAGATAGGCGATCAACGCCGGCACATGGTCGGTGATCAGGCGGATCCAGCGCTCGCTTTCGCTCAGGGCTTCGGCGTGCTGGTAGCGTTCGGTGATATCGGTGAAGGTGTTGACGAATCCGCCCGTGGGCAGCGGATGGGTGCGAATCTCCAGGACCCGGCCATCGTAGAGGCGTTGTTCGCACTCCTGCGTGGGCCGCCCGTTGGCGTCGCGGCTGGCCGGGGTCAGCAGGGTCAATTCGCTGTCGGCGATCACTTCGGCAAACGGACGATGGGCCGCTACCGGTGCCAGGCCACTGAGTTCGAGGAACCGGCGATTCCACAGTTCCAGGATGCCTTCGGCGTTGACCATCGCCACCCCTTGGGAGAGGTTGTCCACCGCCCGTTGCAACAGGTGCGACTTCTGCGCCACCGCTTGCTCGCGGCGCACGGTTTCGCTGAGTTTGACGTCGGTAATGTCGGTGAACAGAATCACCCGCCCGCCTTCCTGGGTAGGCCGCTCGCTGACTTGCAACCAGCGACCGTCCTGCAGGCGATACAGCAGGTTTTCGTCGGCATGCCCGCGCGGCTCTTCGGTGAACAGGCCGTTGTTCATCATCAGGCGCTTGACCTCGGTCAGGCGCATGCCGGCGCTGATCCGCACCCGGCTGTTGCTCCAGAAGGCCTTGAAGCGGCTGTTGAACAGGACGATGCATTGCTGGGCATCGAACAGCACGAAGGCGTCGGAGATGCTCTCGATCGCGTCGATAAGGTGTTGATGAGCCGTTTCTGCGCGCAAGCGCGCTTCGCTGAGCAAGTGGTTGCCGGCCTTGAGTTCGGCCATGGCCTGGTTCAAGGCGTCGGTGCGCTCTCGCACCTGCTCGGCCAGCACCACCGAATGCTGGAACGCGGCGTAGGGATCATTGCCCCGGGTGATGCCGGACTCGATGCGTTCGATCAACGCGGCGTTGATGCGTTGCAGTTTCTGGTTGTCGTGTTGCAGGCCGGCGATCTGCGCCCGCAGTTCAGCGCAGTCCGAGGGACCGCCCTCGGGCAATGGCAACGCCGGTGAATGTCTGGTTGATGTGCATGCCATTGAACTGTTCTCCGTAGGTGTTGAACCCCATCACCCGCTGCTCGCGCAAGAAGGCGCCGATCTGCTCGAGGCTACCGTCGTCCTCCAGCTCCAGGCGCCGCAGAAAACAATCGCAGCCTATGGTCAGCAGCAAATCACCGAGACGCTCCTGCAAGCCGTCGAACAGGCTCTGCAGGTTCGGCAGCATGGGACCGGGGGTCATGGCGGTGAGGACGATGCCGTTCTCCACGGCGCAATAGAAACTCAGGCTCAAATCGGCATGAACCTGCTGAATGGCACGCACGTAATACTGCTCGTTGATCCGCACCGCCAAGGGGTGCGCGGCGAAGATCCGGTGATCGAGCTCGGCCACCGGCACGCCGATGTGTCGGGCGTACTCGGCGGCGGCCGGCTCGGCATTGAGTTCGAAGACCCGCCGCGAAGCGCTGTCGGCTCCGGTGACCACCAGTTTCTCCGCCCGGGGCAGGATGTGATGGGTGGTGAACACTTCGAAGTCCAGCCACGTATTGACCAGCACCACGACTGCCGCGCCGCTGTGAAACTCGCCGTCGAAGTAGACATGGGTGTGGGTCAGGTAGTTGTCGTCGCCGGCCGAACCGCCGAAATGCGGAATGTCGCCCAGCGCGGCGCTCAAGGCCGCCAGGACCATTTCTTCGCGGCTGGACAGGCCATCGAGCAAGGTCAGGGCAAAGCTGTTGCCCTTGATCGGTGCCAGGGTGTTGCTGCGACAGCCGCCGACCAGGCGCTCGACCATTTGCTGGGCGTCGATCAGGCTGAAGCGTTCCATTTCGTCGATCAGTTCGAGGGCGATGGAGAAGTGCCGGTGATCGAAACCGACCGCCGTCACGCAATTGCGTCCATACCCCAGCGGAGTGATTTCCCCGGCGCTGGTGCAGCCCGCCAGGCGAATGCCGCCGAAGCTCTGTTGCAAGGCCTGCCCCAGCGCCTGCAAATCGTACTCGGCGGAACAGAAGAACAGCACGAACCCCAGGTGCGGATGCAATAACTGTCGCGCCAGCTCCTGCGCCACCTGCCGGGCATCGGTGGCCTGGGACATCGCGCTGACGATACCTTCGTTCTGGACCTGCTGCATCGTCGCCTCCCGCAGGTGCGCATGTATGAGGTACGAGTGTACGAAGCCTGTGGGGGTGCGACCTATGCTACTTGGGTAGCGGTCAGGCGCTTCGATGGGATGAGAGCCGGAGCGTGGAAACTGGATGGCGGGGGCCTTTGTGGCGAGGGAGCTTGCCCCCACCGGGCGACGAAGCTACCCCTGCTTGGCCGATGCGCGACCAGAAGCAGGGGTCGCTTCGCGACCCAAAGCGGGAGCAAGCGCCCTCGCCACTGGAAAGGGTCGGACGATCAATCCCTTACCAGGTGACTACAGCCCCCACCGCAAACGTATCGGTGTCTTCGTTCTGGGCGCTGGTATCGTGCCCGTCGATTTTGAACTGGTTGTACTCGGCCACCAGCTTAAGGTTGTCGTTCACGTCATGGAACAGCGCGACGCCGCGGGTTTCATAGTCGGCGCCACTGCCGACCACGCCGTTGCCATCGTCATTGGTCTTGCCATAGGACAGCGCCAGGCGGTTTTTCCCCAGTTTGTAGGAGCCCTGCAGCAGATAACCGTCGCTGTCGACGTTGCGCAGGGTCGGCTCCCCGGCATTGTTGGTGAAGAAGGGGTTGATGCCCTTGGCCTGGAAACCGGAACCGACCAGGGTCAGCCCGCCCATTTTCGCCTGCACCCCATAACCGACGCCTTTTGAAGTGACGCTGTTGACGGTGGAGTCGGTATTGTCGGACGTCTGGTAGCTGCCGTTGACCCAGCTATAGATCTGCGCGCCGGCCAGGTCGAACTGGTAGGTGATTTCGCTCTCGGTGCGCGGGTTCTCCTGATAGGCCTTGCCGGTCGGGCTGCTGTCGTTGGTGTCCACCGGATCCATGATGCCCACCGCCACGCGCAGACCGTCCATCACCGGTGTGCGGTAAGTGATCTGCGACGTCGGGAAAGGATAGGGATAACCGGTGCCGATGTTGCCGAACGAGACCCCGCCACCGTCCACCAGCCCCAGGGTGTCGCTGACCTGGCCGTACCCGGCCAGCAGTTCATCGAGCAGGATGTTGGAGCGGGCAAACAGGCCGAAGTCCTTGCCGATCAGCACTTCGCCCCATTGCGGGTTGGCCACGGTGCCGTAGAACTGGCGGACATCGATGGCGGTGTCGGTGCCATTGGTTTCACTGTCGTTGATGGTCACCCAGAACGAAGCCCGGGCGCCGAGCTTGAGATCATCGACCTGTTTGCCCATGTTGAAGCCCAGGTAGTTCGGCAGGAACCCCATCTTCACCCGCGCCTGACGACGGTCGTACTGGTCCCCTTCACGGTTTACGTCACTGTTCACGTAAAAGGCGTTGATATAGCCGTCAGTGGAGAACGTGGTCTGGTCCTTGTCGTACAGCATGATCTCGGCCTCGGCCATCGAGCTCAGGCCAAGGGCCGGCAGGCTGGCGATGAAGACCGGTAAAAGACGATGCTTGAAGTTCTTATTGTTGTGCATGGCGCGCTCCGCGACTGGTGACGAGGTGTCGGAGGCGATTATCGAAAGCGGACCGGCGGCGCCATACGCTGCCTTGGGGGCGATTTGCAGCTGCTTTGGAGCGGCCGGCGGTGCGCAACAAGTTCGGCGTAAGACCGCTTGTCGGCAGGGCCAGCAACTTAAGGTGTAGGGCCTGTGGCCCCCGAGGTGGGGGCCACAGGAACCGCTACTGACTGGACAGCCGCCTTCAATGACATGCAGGCCACCACCACGGGGAAAATGAAACTACCCTCAATACTCGTCCAGACAGAAACAGCCACCATGCCCGCCTTGATTGAAGCCTTCCTCGACCCGGCCTCCTCGACCTACAGTTACGTGGTCTATGAAGCCGATGGCAGTCAGTGCGCAATCGTCGACCCCGTGCTCGACTACGATCCGGCTGCGGGGCGCACCGCCAGCACCCAGGCCGACCGCATCATCGCGTTCGTTCGCGAACACCGGTTGCAGGTGCAATGGCTGCTGGAAACCCACGCCCATGCCGATCACCTGTCGGCTGCGTCGTATTTGCGTCGGGAACTGGGCGGCCAGATGGCCATCGGCGCATCGATCAGCAAGGTCCAGGAGGTGTTCAAGGCGCTGTTCAATCTTGAGCCAGAGTTCTGCGTGGACGGTTCGCAGTTCGACCATCTGTTCGCCCCGGACGAATCGTTCAGGATCGGCAATCTGAAAGCCACCGCCCTGCACGTCCCCGGCCACACCCCGGCGGATATGGCCTACGTGATCGACGGCGAGCAGATCCTGGTGGGCGACACACTGTTCATGCCGGACGTGGGCACCGCGCGTTGCGACTTCCCCGGCGGTAATGCGCATCATCTGTACGCTTCGATCCAGAAGCTGCTGGCCTTCCCGGCCAGTGTGAAACTCTACGTCTGCCACGACTACCCGCCCGAAGGTCGGCAAGCGCAATGCCAGAGCACCGTTGGCGAGCAACGAAAAAGCAACATTCATGTACATGACGGCATCGACGAAAACACCTTCGTCGCCATGCGCACCCGGCGCGACAGGGGGCTGGGGCTGGGGATGCCGACGTTGTTGCTGCCGGCGATCCAGGTCAATGTGCGGGCGGGAAATCTGCCGCCCGCGGAAGGTAATGGCGTGACCTACCTGAAAATTCCGATCAATCAGATGTAGCGTTGGTCAAAACCGGCTCCATACTCCAGCCGCCGGCAGGCTCGTTGTAGGTGAATGCAAGCGTCTGACCCGCCTCAATGACATGCTCGATTTCATCCGCCCCCCGGGCATGACATATCCTGGTTTCGTAGGGTGCCTCGCTGACGACCAAAACTACGCCATTGGCCGCCGCCACGTCCGGTAGATACACCAAGGGCAAATAGTTGCCGTAGGACAACGTGTATCGAACAAACTTTTCTCCATCGCAGGGTGCAGGAATCGATTGCGAATGATCTTCAGGCGAACAGTCGCGGACCTGTAATTGCCATTGCTCGCTACCGTCGAGACAGACGAAGGCCACTGCATCACCTGCTGACAGCGTCACCCGAGCCATCGGGACATCACTGTTGCGCATA
The DNA here is from genome assembly GCF_016887925.1 of Pseudomonas sp. MIL9. NCBI lineage: Bacteria > Pseudomonadati > Pseudomonadota > Gammaproteobacteria > Pseudomonadales > Pseudomonadaceae > Pseudomonas > Pseudomonas sp. MIL9. The sequence goes on from NZ_JAFEHE010000021.1 coordinate 50,048, forward strand.
TCCAGTACACATTCAGCGCTGGCGTCCGAACAGACCAGCAGCCTGTGTGATTCCGCACTCAGGATGGGAGGCAGTGAGACCGTCGGCGACCAATGCTCGTCACTGATTCTGAACAGCATGTGACGGGCCGAGGGCAGGCTTTTGGCACGTGCGACAGTGGGGTTGGCCTGTTCGACATCCTGAAGCCCCAACGTACGTGCACGAAACTGATTCGAGTAGATGATGTTATCTACCAGTCGATGCCTGAGCGACCAATCTGTATTGATGATGTAATGATTCATGATAGGAGAATTGGCATTACCGGCCCCGAACCATGACATCAGTGAGCCCGATATGTCTTTCGGCACAAAAAAAGGAAGCACCATACGGGCGGCCTGAATCGATCTGAGCTCACCCGCAGGCTTGACCTCTTTACCCACCTCGTCGATGAAGGCCTTGAGAGCGGAGTCCGAAGGGGTGTTGGAACCGATCCAGCGTTGATTGACTCCCGGCCAGAAACCGGGGTCTCGCTCGCCAGCGTTATAAGAGACGACAACATTTTTGAATCCCGGCAAGCCCCAGATCTGAGACACACTCAAATTCTTATACGTTGGGGAAATAATCGAGTCGCCGAAAGAAGACTTCAAAATACCTATAAGTTCTGCATGCGCCGCAGAGGTAAATTTCCGGAATTGATGGAAGTTCACGATCACGATTTCTTTTCGACGGTCCCATCCCGAACCGAAGTGAAAGGACTTGATTCCATTAATGATATCGCCCTGAATGGTTCGGCCATTGGTTGTGCTGTGATAAACCATGAATCGCCGGGGATCACCCGCCAGATATCCGGAATAGTGGTGAACCCTGATATCCAGCACTCGAATGCCCGCGTTCAGTTGTTCATGAGGCGAAACATCCTGGCAAACTTCCATAGAAGGAGCGAACTCGGCCTTCAGGTCAAATCCCGAATTATGAGTACCCGGCAAAATGGCCGAATGTATCGGCAAATTCCGCACGCCCGTATAAGTGCTCATCCAGTGCGTACGATTATTATTGAAAGGCTTGCATACGCCACCGCTCCAGCTTCCTCCCGGACACCAGCCACCCATTATTCCGATCTCGAACTCATCGCTGGCGGATGCCGGCCCGTGATTCAGTAGCGATTGCGGATCTACCGACTGTATGACCGCCGCACTTTCAAAGTAAGGTCCAAAAACCGGAGGCAGGTATTCTTTTATATGACCGAGCGCATCCAGATCATCAACACACACATCCAGCGAACTAGCCAATGCAACTTTATCCAATAGGGAATTCATCTTGTACCTCAACAGTTATTTAACAATGGAGGAAACAACATAAACGGAGCCCTATCAGATAAACATGGACCCAAACTGTAGATTGGCGTTGTACAGGTGTGACTTATTGATTCAACAACAATAACAACGCCATCGAATGTTATTTATCCAGCGTCATTCCATTGGCCGGCAACGGCAGCGCCGTCTTGTATCGCACCTGCTTGAGCGCAAAGCTCGAACGGATGTTCGCCACCCCCGGCACCTTGGTCAGAAAGTCCATCATGAAGCGCTCCAGCGACTGGATGGTCGGCACCAGCACGCGGATCAGGTAGTCCGGGTCTCCCGCCATCAGGTAGCACTCCATGACTTCCGGGCGATCGGAAATCGCCTCTTCGAAATGCTGCAACGCCTCCTCCACCTGTTTTTCCAGGCTGACATGGATGAACACGTTCACGTGCAACCCCAGCAGGTCGGCATCGAGCAGGGTCACTTGCTCGCGAATCAGGCCCAGCTCCTCCATCGCCTTGACCCGGTTGAAGCACGGTGTCGGCGAGAGGTTCACCGAGCGGGCGAGGTCGGCGTTGGTGATCCGCGCGTTCTCCTGAAGGCTGTTGAGAATGCCGATATCGGTACGGTCCAGTTTGCGCATGAGATAAAACCACCTGTTTTTTATGTTTATGGAGATTTTTTATCTGCAAATGATCGTCAGCGCAACGAAACAGAGAGAAATATTCTTCTTGGCCGGGCCTATGATGTTTGTAGGACAAGATTTCTTCCACAGAACGAAATCTGTCAGCTCACTACAAGAAATTCACAAGATCGAGCGTAGAAGCCATGAACCAAGCGTACGAACCGCTGCGCCTGCACGTTCCCGAACCCTCGGGCCGTCCCGGTTGTAAAACCGACTTCTCCTACCTGCGTCTGACCGACGCCGGCACGGTGCGCAAACCCTCCATCGACGTTGAACCGGCCGATACCGCCGATCTGGCCAAAGGCCTGATTCGCGTGCTCGACGACCAGGGCAATGCCCTCGGTCCGTGGGCTGAAGGCGTGCCAGTCGAGATCCTGCGCAAGGGCATGCGCGCCATGCTCAAGACGCGGATCTATGACAACCGCATGGTGGTCGCCCAGCGCCAGAAGAAAATGTCGTTCTACATGCAGAGCCTCGGCGAAGAAGCCATTGGCAGCGGCCAGGCCCTGGCGTTGAACATCGACGACATGTGCTTCCCGACCTACCGCCAGCAAAGCATCCTGATGGCCCGTGAAGTGCCGCTGGTGGACCTGATCTGCCAACTACTGTCCAACGAGCGCGATCCGCTCAAGGGCCGTCAGTTGCCGATCATGTACTCGGTCAAGGACGCAGGTTTCTTCACCATCTCCGGCAACCTCGCCACCCAGTTCGTGCAAGCGGTGGGCTGGGGCATGGCCTCGGCGATCAAGGGCGACACCAAAATCGCCTCGGCCTGGATCGGCGACGGCGCTACCGCCGAATCCGACTTCCATACCGCCCTGACCTTTGCCCACGTGTACCGCGCGCCAGTGATTCTCAACGTGGTCAACAACCAGTGGGCGATCTCCACCTTCCAGGCCATCGCCGGTGGTGAAGCGACCACCTTCGCCGGTCGTGGCGTGGGTTGCGGCATCGCTTCGCTGCGGGTCGACGGCAACGATTTCTATGCGGTCTACGCCGCTTCTGCCTGGGCCGCCGAACGCGCCCGCCGCAACCTCGGCCCGACCATGATCGAATGGGTCACCTACCGTGCCGGCCCACACTCGACCTCCGACGATCCGTCCAAATACCGTCCTGCCGACGACTGGAGCCACTTCCCGTTGGGCGACCCGATCGCGCGCCTCAAGCAGCACCTGATCAAGGTCGGCCACTGGTCCGAAGAGGAACACGCCGCGGTCAGCGCCGAGCTGGAAGCCGAAGTGATCGCCGCGCAGAAGGAAGCCGAACAGTACGGCACCCTCGCCGGTGGCCAGATTCCAAGCGCCGCGACCATGTTCGAAGACGTCTACAAAGAGATGCCGGAGCACTTGAAGCGCCAGCGTCAGGAACTGGGGATCTGACATGAACGATCACAACAACAATATTCAGTTGGACACCGCCATGACCACGACCACCATGACCATGATCCAGGCCCTGCGCTCGGCCATGGATGTGATGCTTGAGCGTGACGACAATGTCGTGGTGTTCGGCCAGGACGTCGGCTACTTCGGTGGCGTGTTCCGTTGCACCGAAGGCTTGCAGACCAAGTACGGCACCTCGCGGGTGTTCGACGCGCCGATCTCCGAAAGCGGCATCGTCGGCACTGCCGTGGGCATGGGCGCCTACGGCCTGCGGCCGGTGGTGGAGATCCAGTTCGCCGACTACGTTTACCCGGCCTACGACCAGATCATTTCCGAAGCCGCCCGCCTGCGTTATCGCTCGGCCGGCGAATTCACCGCGCCGCTGACCCTGCGCATGCCCTGCGGCGGCGGCATCTACGGCGGCCAGACCCACAGTCAGAGCATCGAAGCGCTGTTCACCCAAGTGTGCGGCCTGCGCACCGTCATGCCGTCCAACCCCTACGATGCCAAGGGACTGTTGATCGCCTCCATCGAAAACGATGACCCGGTGATCTTCCTCGAGCCCAAGCGCCTGTACAACGGCCCGTTCGACGGCCACCACGACCGTCCGGTGACCCCTTGGTCGAAACACCCCGCCGCTCAGGTTCCGGATGGCTATTACACCGTGCCGCTGGACGTTGCCGCCATTGCCCGTCCGGGCAAGGATGTCACCGTACTGACCTACGGCACCACGGTGTACGTGTCGCTGGTCGCCGCCGAAGAAAGCGGCGTGGATGCCGAAGTCATCGACCTGCGCAGCCTGTGGCCGCTGGACCTGGAAACCATCGTCAAGTCGGTGAAGAAAACCGGGCGCTGTGTGGTGGTCCATGAAGCCACCCGCACCTGCGGTTTCGGTGCCGAGCTGGTGGCGCTGGTGCAAGAGCATTGCTTCCACCACCTGGAAGCGCCGATCGAACGCGTCACCGGTTGGGACACCCCCTACCCGCACGCGCAGGAGTGGGCGTATTTCCCTGGTCCGTCCCGAGTGGGCGCGGCGTTGAAACGGGTCATGGAGGTCTGAATGGGCACGCACGTTATTAAAATGCCGGACATTGGCGAAGGCATTGCAGAAGTTGAACTGTCGGTGTGGCACGTCAAGGTCGGCGACATGGTCGTCGAAGATCAGGTGCTGGCCGATGTCATGACCGACAAGGCGATGGTCGATATCCCGTCGCCGGTGCATGGCAAAGTCATCGCCCTTGGCGGCCAGCCAGGCGAAGTCATGGCGGTCGGCAGTGTGCTGATCAGCATTGAAGTCGAAGGCGCGGGCAACGTTAAAGAGTCGGCCCAGCCAGCGGCCGCTGTCAAAGAAGCACCGACTGCAGCCCCGAAAGTGGAAGCCGTGGTCGAAAGCAAACCGGTCGCCGCCGCGCCACGCCCGGCCGTGTGCCAGGGCCCGATGGTGGCCCGTGAAGCGAATGAGCGTCCGTTGGCGTCCCCGGCCGTGCGCAAGCATGCGCTGGACCTGGGCATCCAGTTGCGTCTGGTACGCGGTACCGGCCCGGCCGGTCGGGTGCTGCACGAAGACCTAGAGACTTACCTGGCCCAGGGCCAGTCGAATGCCTCGAGCGTCAGCAGCGCTTACACCCAGCGCAACGATGAAGAGCAAATCCCGGTGATCGGCATGCGCCGCAAGATCGCCCAGCGCATGCAGGACGCAACCCAGCGTGCGGCCCACTTCAGCTACGTCGAAGAAATCGACGTCACCGCTGTCGAAGAATTGCGCGCGCACCTCAACGAAAAACACGGTGCGACCCGTGGCAAGCTGACCTTGTTGCCGTTCCTGGTCCGCGCCCTGGTCGTCGCCCTGCGCGACTTCCCGCAGATCAACGCCCGTTACGACGACGAAGCCCAGGTCATCACCCGCCTCGGCGCGGTGCATGTGGGCATCGCCACCCAGGCCGACATCGGCTTGATGGTGCCGGTGGTGCGCCACGCCGAAGCCCGCAGCCTGTGGGACAGTGCGGCGGAAATCGCCCGACTGGCCACCGCCGCACGCAATGGCAAGGCCAGCCGCGATGAACTGTCCGGCTCGAGCATCACCCTGACCAGCCTCGGCGCCCTCGGCGGCATCGTCAGCACCCCGGTGCTGAACCTGCCTGAAGTGGCCATCGTCGGCGTCAACAAGATCGTCGAACGGCCGATGGTGATCAAAGGCCAGATCGTGATCCGCAAGATGATGAACCTCTCCAGCTCCTTCGATCACCGCGTGGTCGACGGCATGGACGCGGCGCAATTCATCCAGGCCATGCGCGGCCTGCTCGAACAACCCGCCACCCTGTTTGTGGACTGATTTCTGGAGAGGCATGCATGCAAACTCTGAACACCACGCTGCTGATCATCGGCGGCGGCCCCGGCGGTTATGTGACGGCGATCCGTGCCGGCCAGTTGGGCATTGCGACCATTCTGGTAGAAGGCCAGTCCCTGGGCGGCACCTGCCTGAACATCGGCTGCATTCCGTCCAAGGCACTGATCCACGTCGCCGAACAGTTTCACCAGACGCAACAGCACAGCCAGCATTCGGCCCTGGGCATCAGCGTATCGGCGCCGACCCTGGACATCGGCAAGAGCGTCGAGTGGAAGGACGGCATCGTCGATCGCCTGACCACCGGCGTCGCCGCGCTGCTGAAAAAGAACAAGGTCCAGGTCATTCAAGGCTGGGCCAGGGTCATCGACGGCAAGACTGTCGAAGTGGGCGACACGCGCATTCAATGTGAGCATCTGGTGCTGGCGACGGGCTCCAAAAGCGTGAACCTGCCCATGCTGCCGATTGGCGGGCCGATCATTTCGTCCACCGAAGCCCTGGCGCCGAAATCAGTCCCGAAACGGCTGATCGTGGTGGGCGGCGGTTACATCGGCCTGGAACTGGGCATTGCCTATCGCAAACTCGGTGCCGAGGTCAGTGTGGTCGAGGCGCAGGAGCGGATTCTGCCGGCCTACGACGCCGAACTGACCCAGCCTGTGCATGACGAACTGAAAAAGCTCGGCGTGAAACTTTACTTGAAGCACAGCGTTCAAGGCTTTGATTCCAAATCAAATACCCTGCAAGTGCTTGCCCCCAACGGCGACACCCTGAACCTGGAAACCGATCAGGTGCTGGTGGCCGTCGGTCGCAAGCCGAACACTCAGGGCTGGAACCTTGAAGCGCTGGACCTGGCGATGAACGGCGCGTCGATCAAGATCGACCATCGTTGCCAAACCAGCATGCACAACGTCTACGCCATCGGCGACCTCAGCGGCGAACCGATGCTCGCTCACCGGGCCATGGCCCAGGGCGAGATGGTCGCCGAGCTGATCAGCGGCAAGTCCCGCGAGTTCAACCCGACGGCCATCGCCGCGGTGTGCTTCACCGACCCGGAACTGGTGGTGGTCGGCCAGACGCCGGACGAGGCCAAGGCTGCCGGGCTGGACTGCATCGTGTCCAGCTTCCCGTTCGCCGCCAATGGCCGGGCGATGACCCTGGAATCGAAAAGCGGCTTCGTGCGCGTGGTCGCCCGTCGTGACAACCATGTGATCGTGGGCTGGCAAGCGGTAGGTGTCGGGGTGTCCGAATTGTCCACGGCCTTTGCGCAAAGCCTGGAAATGGGCGCGCAGCTGGAAGACATCGGTGGCACCATCCATGCGCATCCGACGCTCGGCGAGGCGGTGCAGGAAGCGGCGTTGCGGGCCCTTGGCCACGCGTTGCACCTCTAAATGGTGGTGGCAACACCGGCCCCTTCGCGAGCAGGCTCGCTCCCACATTTGAAATGCAATCCCCTGTGGGAGCGAGCCTGCTCGCGAATTCTTGAGGCCAACACGATTTATCTGCCTGCCATCCGATAGTCTGGGCTGCGATTTAGCCCGAGAATGAAGTATTGTTGTGCCCATCCGAAAAAATGTCAGAAGCCTTGAACCGTTTCGGCGGTTGTTAAGTGATAGAGGGTGTCATGGGTAACGAAAGCATCAATTGGGACAAGCTGGGTTTTGACTACATCAAGACCGACAAGCGCTATCTGTCGCACTGGCGTAATGGCGAGTGGGACAAAGGCACCCTGACCGAAGACAACGTGCTGCACATCAGCGAAGGCTCCACTGCCCTTCACTATGGCCAGCAATGCTTCGAAGGCCTGAAGGCCTATCGTTGCAAGGACGGTTCGATCAACCTGTTCCGTCCGGACCAGAACGCCGCGCGCATGCAACGCAGCTGCGCCCGCCTGCTGATGCCGCACGTATCCACCGAGCAGTTCATCGAAGCGTGCAAGGAAGTGGTCCGCGCCAACGAGCGTTTCATTCCGCCTTACGGCACCGGCGGCGCGCTGTACCTGCGTCCGTTCGTGATCGGCGTCGGCGACAACATCGGCGTGCGTACCGCACCCGAGTTCATCTTCTCGATCTTCTGCATTCCGGTAGGCGCCTACTTCAAGGGTGGCCTGACCCCGCATAACTTCCTGATCTCCAGCTACGACCGCGCCGCCCCGCAGGGCACCGGTGCGGCCAAGGTCGGTGGCAACTACGCGGCCAGCCTGATGCCGGGCTCCCAGGCCAAGAAGGCGCATTTCGCCGACGCGATCTACCTGGACCCGATGACCCACAAGAAGATCGAGGAAGTCGGTTCGGCCAACTTCTTCGGGATCACCCACGACAACAAGTTCGTGACCCCGAACTCGCCATCCGTGCTGCCGGGCATCACCCGTCTGTCGCTGATCGAACTGGCGAAAACCCGCCTGGGCCTGGAAGTGGTCGAAGGCGACGTGTTCATCGACAAGCTGTCGGACTTCAAGGAAGCCGGTGCCTGCGGTACTGCCGCCGTGATCACGCCGATCGGCGGCATCAGCTACAACGACCACCTGCACGTGTTCCACAGCGAAACCGAAGTCGGCCCGATCACCCAGAAGCTCTACAAAGAGCTGACCGGCGTGCAAACCGGCGACATCGAAGCGCCAGCAGGCTGGATCGTCAAGGTTTGACCTGACGCCAGATGCACAAAAGCCCCCCATCGGCCTGCCGATGGGGGGCTTTGTTTTAAGCGCGTTTTGCGTCGTTCGTTTTTCGCTGGCACACGCGCGGCCTGTAGGAGCCAGCCTGCTGGCGATGGTCGTCAACGATAACGCGGGCGACCTGGTTAAACGCGGCGCACTTGGGTCCTTCGCGAGCAGGCTCGCTCCTACAGGTATTGCGTTGCCATGCCTGGGCACGGTCTCTTGTAGATCCAGCCTGCTGGCGATGGTCGTCAACGATAACGCGTGAAACCTGGTTAAACGTTGCGCAGTTCGACCGTCAGGTGTGACAGCTCGTGGACCGGCGCCAGGCGTTCGCGGATGGTGTCGGCGCTGATGTTTGCCGCCGCCACGACACTGACGATCGCCGCCCGTGCCTGCGGGCCGACCTGCCATACATGCAGATCGCTGATCCGCACATCGTCCGACGATTCGAGCAGCTCGCGAATTTCCTCAGCCACGTGTTCGTCCGTCGCGTCCAGCAGCACGGCGGCGCTGTCGCGCATCAATCCGACCGCCCATTTTGCAATCACGATGGCACCGACAATCCCCATCGCCGGGTCCAGCCAGACCCAGCCCAGATAGCGACCCGCCAGCAATGCGGCAATCGCCAGGATCGAGGTCAGGGCATCGGCCAGCACATGCAGGTAAGCCGAGCGCAGGTTGTTGTCGTGATGGTGATGATGGCCGTGGTCATGGCTGTGCCCGTGATCGTGATGGCCGTGATCGCCGGCCAGCAGGAAGGCACTGACGATGTTTACCGCCAGCCCCACCACCGCGATCACCGTCGCCTCGGTAAAGGCCACGGTCGTCGGCTGGAACAGGCGCAGGATGGATTCGCCAGCGATGGCGATCGATACCAGCCCCAGCACCATGGCCGAAGCAAACCCGGCCAGATCCCCGACTTTGCCGGTACCGAAGCTGTAACGCGCGTTGTTGGCATTGCGGCGGGCGAAACCGTAAGCCGCCGCGGCGATGCCCAAGGCTCCGGCATGGGTCGCCATGTGAAAGCCATCGGCCAGCAACGCCATCGAACCGGTCATGTACCCAGCGGCAATTTCGCCGATCATCATCACAAACGTCAGTACCACCACCCATAAGGTGCGGCGGGCGTTTTCGTCGTGGGAGGCGCCCAGAAACACATGATCATGGGAAAAACGCGAGGCCTGCGGTGTCAGTGTCATGGTTCCAGACCTCTATTTCGAGTAACGGCGGATGGCTTGCAACAAGTCTTCCAGGCCTTCGGCGCGAGCTTCGTCGCTGAGCCCCGGATGCGCGACATGCTCACGGGCATGGGCGTCGATGAACTGTTCCAGCAACCCATTGACCGCCCCGCGGATGGCCGCGACCAAATGTAAGGTCTTGGCGCAATCGGCATCCGATTCAAGCGCGCGCTCCACTGCCTGAACCTGGCCGGCAATGCGCCGGACCCGTTTGAGCAAGTCATCTTTGTGTTCGTGAATGTGCGATATACCTATACCCCCTACCCCTATACGGCGCGCATAGTCGCCGATAGCCCGGGGGCTGGCAAGGCGTTGAGGTCATATTTATTCAGAGGGGTGCATTGGGGCGGTGACGAGCCGGCTCGTGCCACCGGCTGCATCGATCATTCGATCAGGCCCACACGCCGGGCATCCAGCCAGAACAGCGCGGTTTGCCCCGAGTGCCGTCGCGGTCAATCGTCACGGGTCAGCACTTCCAGCAATTCAATCTCGAAAACCAGGTTCGAGTTCGGCGGGATCTTGCCCATGGTGCGTTCGCCATAGCCCAGGTGCGCCGGCACCGAAAGTTTGCGCTTGCCGCCGACCTGCATGCCCATCAGTCCCTGATCCCAGCCCTTGATCACGCGACCGGTGCCGATCACGCACTGGAAAGGCTTGCCCCGGCTGTAGGAGGAATCGAATTCCGTACCGTCTTCCAGCCAGCCGCGGTACTGGGTGGTGATCAATGCGCCTTTGACGGCTGCTTTGCCGTCGCCCGGTTGGAGGTCAATCACCTGAAGCTCGTCATTCATTGAATTCACTCGTATGCTTTCTTGCCCGAAAGGGGCCTGACCGGCGCCGTTTTCCCAGATCTGCACTCGATTGGCAACCCTTCCTGCCGTCAGGCGCGGGGTCGAAAGCTGTTTGCCGAAGTATCCTGAACCAAGATAACCGAACCTCCCCGGACGGTTCGCATCGCCATGATGGCCACCCCAGAATGATTTTGCTCTCGACCCACACTGCCCTTGGCTTGGTAATACTCGCGCTGGTCATCGTGCTGCTCTGGCGCGAGCGCACGTTCCGCAAGCAACTGAGCGAATGCCGCACACTGATCGACAACCTCTGCAAAGGACAACATATCCACCAGAAAGGCGACGCGGAGCGTTTCAAACGCAGCCAGTACTTTGCCCGCATCGGCACCTGGGACTGGGAGGTCGATACCGACAGGCTCTACTGGTCGGACGCGATCTACGGCATGTTCGGGTTCAAGATCGGCGAAGTGACCCCCTCCTACGCCTTGTTCTGCGCCTGCGTGCACCCGGATGACCGGGCCAGGGTCCGGGCCGGCGAGTTGCGTTGCCTGGAAACCGGTGAGAATCACGACGAGGAATATCGTGTGGTCTGGCCCGACGGCACCCTCCGCTGGTTGCGCGAGACCGGCAACGTGGTGAAGAACGAGCACGACAAAACGATCAAGATGATGGGCGTGGTGCGCGACATCACCGAAGAAAAGGCTTCCGCCAGTTACCTGCGCCACCTGGCGCACTTTGACCCACTGACGGGATTGCCCAACCGGCTGGTGCTCGAAGAACGTCTGGCCGAAGCGCTGGAACAGGCGCGGGTCAACAACACGCGGGTGGCGCTGGTGTTCGTCGACCTCAATGGCTTCAAGGCCATCAACGACCACTATGGACACGCCGCCGGCGACCGCGTACTGATGACCACCGCGACCCGCCTCCAGAAGATCCTGCGTGCGACCGACACCGTTGCCCGCATCGGCGGCGATGAATTCGTGATCATTCTCCAGGGATTGCCTCAGGGCCGCAGCCTGCAAGACGAAGCCCGCAGCATCTGTCAGAAAATCTTCGTCGAACTCTCCCCGCCCGTCACCATCGGCAACGACCAGCGCCACATCGGCACCAGCCTGGGCGTGGCCGTATTCCCCGACCATGCACCGAGCATGGACCGGCTGATCCACATTGCCGACCTGGCGATGTATGCGGCCAAGCGCAGCGGGAACAATCAGTACCGATTGGGTGATCAGGCGTTGAGCCACAGCCGGGTGGAGTAAGTGCCTGAAAGCATTGATCCGTCCCGCGCATCAATGCATGCCAAAAACGCACTTATCATATCAATCACCCTGTTCCACTATCCGCCCCAATAAGAACCGTGCACCGCCTTCAGGCAGTGCACGTCATAAAGCGGTGGAGTACTTATCGATGACAGCCTCAATCCCGCGCGGACGCTCCCGCGCCAGTGCCATTTTCCGGGTCACCTCGGGCAACTTCCTCGAACAGTTCGATTTTTTCCTTTTCGGTTTCTATGCCACGCAGATTGCTGCCGTGTTCTTCCCGGCCAGCAGCGAATTCGCTTCCTTGATGATGACCTTTGCCGTGTTCGGCGCGGGCTTCTTGATGCGCCCGTTGGGTGCAGTGCTGCTGGGCGCATACATCGATGATGTGGGTCGGCGCAAAGGGCTGATCGTCACCTTGTCGATCATGGCCAGCGGCACGATCTTGATCGTGCTGGTGCCCGGTTACGAAACCATCGGTTTGTTCGCGCCCGCCCTCGTCCTGATCGGACGGTTGCTGCAAGGGTTTTCGGCTGGCGCGGAGCTGGGCGGTGTCTCGGTGTATCTCTCGGAAATCGCCACGCCCGGCAACAAGGGTTTTTTCACCAGTTGGCAGTCAGCCAGTCAGCAAGTGGCAATCGTGGTCGCCGCTGCGCTGGGCTACGGCTTGAACCAATGGATGGCGCCCACGATGGTCGCCGACTGGGGCTGGCGGATTCCGTTTTTTGTCGGCTGCATGATCGTGCCGTTCATATTCATTCTGCGCCGTAACCTGGAAGAAACCGAAGAGTTCGCCGCCCGTAAACATCGCCCGGGCATGGGCGAAGTATTCCGCACGCTGGCACAGAACTGGGTGATCGTATTCGCCGGCATGATGATGGTCGCCTTGACCACCACCGCGTTCTACCTGATCACCGTGTACGCGCCGACCTTTGGTAAAACCGTTCTGCACCTGAGTACATCCGATGCCCTGCTGGTGACTTTGCTGGTAGGCGTGTCGAACTTCTTCTGGCTGCCGATTGGCGGCGCGCTGTCCGACCGTATTGGCCGACGCCCGGTGCTGATCGCCATGGCCCTGTTGGCACTGGCCACCACCTATCCGGCGCTGACGTACCTGGTACAGGCGCCAAGCTTCCTCCACATGTTGCTGGTACTGCTGTGGTTGTCGTTCATTTATGGCTTGTACAACGGCGCGATGATTGCGGCGCTGACGGAAATCATGCCGGTGCACGTGCGGGTCGCGGGGTTCTCCCTGGCGTATAGCCTGGCCACCGCCGTGTTTGGCGGATTTACCCCCGCGATCTCGACCCTGCTGATTCAGTACACCGGCGACAAGGCTGCGCCCGGCTACTGGATGAGTTTCGCCGCGCTCTGTGCGTTGTGCGCGACGTTGTATCTGTATCGCCGCGCCAGCGGTCGCCTGCAACCGGCCCTTTCCTGAGCCCGTCCTTTTCGAGAACACATCCGATGAAAAAGCTATTCAACGTTGCGGCCCTGAGCCTGCTTCTCAGCCTGGGCCTGAGCACCGTGGCCCAGGCTGAAGAGATCCGCGTGATGACCTCCGGCGGTTTCACCGCCGCCTACAAGGTCCTCGGCCCGAAATTCGCCACAGCCACCGGCAACACCCTCCATACCGAGCTTGGCCCATCGATGGGCAAAGCCCCGGAAGCGATCCCCAATCGCCTGGCTCGCGGTGAACAGGCCGATGTCGTGATCATGGTCGGCTACGCGCTTGACGATCTGATCAAGCAAGGCAAGGTCGACCCGGCTTCACGGGTCGAACTGGCAGACTCGCGAATCGGCCTGGTGGTGCGCGAAGGGGCGCCAAAGCCGGACATCAGTTCCATCGACGGTCTGAAAAAGACCTTGCTCGACGCCAGATCCGTGGCCTATTCCGACAGCGCCAGCGGCGTCTACATTGAACAGCAGCTGTTCAAGCGCCTGGGCATTGAAGACCAGCTCAAGCCCAAGTCGACCATGGTCCCGAAAATACCCGTGGCCTCGGTGGTTGCCACCGGCGACTATCAACTGGGCTTTCAGCAGGTGAGCGAATTGTTGCCGGTGCCTGGGGTGAGCTTTGTCGCGAAGATTCCGGAGTCGGTGCAATCGGTGACCCGTTTCGCTGCCGGCATTCCGCTGGGGGCGCAACACCCGGCCGAAGCCAGGGCACTGCTGGCTTACCTGGCATCAGCCCAGGCACAGCCGGATGTGAAAGCCACCGGACTGGACTCGGTCAGCCACTGACAGACGGCTGCTGGACTTTCATTTCCACCACCAGGCGTTCCAGTTCCAGTGCGGCCGGGGTCAGGGTTCGGCCCCGGCGCTTGATCAAACCGACACTGCGCATCACCTGTGGTTCGGTCAGCGGCACCTGCGTCAGAATCGGGTGATCCGCTGCCGGCATTGCCATCAGCGGCACCGCCGCCACGCCGAGCCCCGCCTCCACCAGGCCGATCATGGTCGTCACATGCCGGGTTTCGCAGATGCTCGGCCGCTGCGGCACCACCCGGGTCAACGCCTGATCCAGTAAAAAACGGTTACCCGAGGTTTTATCCAGCGAGATGTAATCCTGCTGGTAGAACTCATTCCACGTCACGCTGCTGCGTCCGGCCAATGGATGGTCGCGGCGACAAGCCACCACGTAACTTTCCTGCACCAGTGGCTCGAAATCCACTTCGGCCTCCAGCGTGCCCATGAAGCTCAGGCCGAAATCCGCTTCGCCATTGACCACCGCACTCAGCACTTCATGGGCGCTGGAATCCAGCACTTTGACTTTGATCCGCGGAAATTGCCGGTGGTAATGCGCGACGACCCGCGGCATGAAGTAGTACGCCGCCGACGGCACGCAAGCGACGGTGACATGACCCAGGCGCGTCGAGGCGACTTCGCTGATGCCCAGCAATGCGACGTCCAGATCGTCCAGCAGGCGCTCCACACTCGGCATGAAACCGCGTCCGGCCTGGGTCAGGCTGACCTTGCGAGTGGTGCGTTCGAACAGCCTTACGCCCAGGGCATCCTCAAGTTTTTCAATGCGCCGACTCAGCGCGGGCTGGGAAATGCGCACCGTGTCGGCCGCCTTGCGAAAGCTGCCCTGCTCAACCACTGCACGAAAGGCTTGCAGGTCGTTGAGGTCGAAATTGATGGCCATGGTCCGCACTCGCAGAAGAATCAGATTGATTCACTTATTCTATGAATGTAACCAATTAATGCAAAATGTAACAACTGAGTTCCAACCCGTGGCTGACTCAGCCAGGCCCAGCCTTTATCCTTACCCCCCCACCGTACCGAGTGAATGGAGTTTTCTCATGCCCCATGAAGGCAATCTGCTGCAAGCCGCTGTCGTGTTTCTGCTCGCGGCGGTGCTCACCGTGCCGCTGGCCAAGCGGCTGCAACTGGGGGCGGTGCTGGGTTATCTGTTTGCCGGAGTGATCATCGGGCCTTCGGTGCTGGGCCTGATCGGCAATCCGCAGAGTGTCAGTCATATCTCGGAACTCGGCGTGGTGTTGCTGCTGTTCATCATCGGCCTGGAATTGTCGCCTCGACGCTTGTGGGTGATGCGCAAGTCGGTGTTTGGCGTCGGGCTGGCGCAGGTGTTGTTGACCGGCTCGGTGATCGGCGTGGTGGCGCTGCTGGTGTTCGGTCAGCCGCTCAACAGCGCGATCGTACTGGGCCTGGGCCTGGCGCTGTCATCCACGGCGTTTGGCCTGCAGAGCCTGGCCGAGCGCAAGGAACTGACCAGCCCCCACGGGCGCCTGGCGTTTGCCATTCTGCTGTTCCAGGACATCGCCGCGATCCCGCTGATCGCCATGGTGCCGCTGCTGGCCGGGGTCGATCACAACACCAGCACCGCCGACGATGTGAACCACGGCTTGCGGGTGCTGGGCAGCATAGCCGTCGTCGTGATCGGCGGACGCTACCTGTTGCGACCGGTGTTCCGGGTGGTGGCCAAAACCCGCCTGCCCGAGGTGTCCACGGCCACGGCGCTGCTGGTGGTCATCGGTACGGCATGGTTGATGGACCTGGTCGGTGTGTCGATGGCCCTTGGCGCCTTCCTTGCCGGCCTGCTGCTGGCGGATTCCGAGTACCGCCATGAACTGGAAGCGCAGATAGAACCGTTCAAGGGCCTGCTGCTGGGGCTGTTTTTCATCAGTGTCGGCATGGGCGCGAACCTGAGCCTGCTGCTGAGTGCGCCCGCCCTGGTGCTGGGCCTGACCCTGTTGCTCATCGCCTGCAAGCTGCCACTGCTGTTTGTCGTCGGCCGACTGGCCGGAGGCCTGGGCAAGGTCAACGCCGTTCGCCTCGGCATCGTCCTGGCGGCCGGCGGTGAGTTTGCCTTTGTGGTGTTCAAGATCGGTCGCGACCAGGGGCTGTTCGAACCGCATCTGTACGACTTGCTGGTGTTGACCATCACCCTGTCCATGGCGCTGACGCCGTTGTTGCTGCTGGTGTGCGACCGTCTGTTCAGCCCCAAGGTGCAACCGGTGGAGGTGCCTGAGAAATTCCGCGACTTCGACACCGAAGCTCCCCGTGTGGTGATCGCCGGCATGGGCCGGATGGGGCAGATCGTCGCGCGTATCCTGCGGGCGCAGAACATCAAGTTCGTCGCCCTCGACACGTCGGTGGAAACCATCGAACTGTCCCGCAGCTTCGGCGGCGTGCCCGTGTTCTACGGCGACCCGATGCGCCCGGAAATCCTCAAGGCAGCGAAAGTCGGCGAAGCGGAGTTTTTCGTGATTGCCACCGACGACCCGGACACCAACATCAAGACCGCCGAGCTGGTGCGCAAGCTCTACCCGGAGATGAAAATCATCGCCCGCGCACGCAACCGCCAGCATGTGCATCGGCTGATGGACGTGGACGCCCTGCCGGTGCGCGAGACCTTCTATTCCAGCCTGGAAATGAGCCGGCAGACCTTGATCGGGCTGGGATTGACCCATGCCCAGGCGGATGCGCGGATCAAGCGCTTCAAACATCACGATGAGCAGGTGCTTGAAGCCCAGCATGCGGTGTACGACGATGCGGTGAAAGTCATGCAGACCGCCCAGGAAGCGCGGGCGGAACTGGCGCGGCTGTTTGAGTCGGATCAGCTGGAAGAGCAAGCCGCCAGGGAATGATGCGTTGGCACGGGCCTCATCGCGGGCAAGCCCGCTCCCACAATGATTTCGGATGAGCTGAAATTTTGCCTGCCCCACGATCCTGTGGGAGCGGGCTTGCCCGCGATGAACGATCACGCGTTGTATCGGATGCATAACGAACGCAAAGGAATTCACAATGGCTGCTGATTCATCCTCCCCCGCCCTCAAGGAAATCTTCAACACCGAACGCCTCCAGCACATTGCCACCGAGATGACCGCGGTCCATCCCGGGTTCGACGCCAGGGCGTTCCTGAAGCTGGCGAAAAACGGTCTGGCGGACCTGTCGGTGATGCAACGCATGGCCCGCGTCAGCGAATGCCTGCACGCGGTGCTGGCGCTGGACTTCGAAGCCTCTCTGCCGCTGTTGCGCGCCCTCGCGCCGCGCCTGAACAGCGGCTTCGTCAGCATGTGCCTGCCGCACTACGTCGCGACTTATGGCGCCGAACGATTCGAACTGTCGATGGACGCACTCAAGTACTTCACCGCCTTCGGCTCTTCGGAATTCGCCATCCGCCACTTCCTGCGTCGCGATCTGGAGCGTTCCCTCAAGCGGATGCATGAATGGTCGCTGGACGCCAACGAACACGTCCGGCGCCTGGCCAGTGAAGGCTGCCGGCCACGGTTGCCGTGGTCGTTTCGCCTGGAGTCGATCCAGGCCGAGCCACGCCTGGCGGCCGCCATTCTCGACAACCTCAAGGCCGACCCCAGCCTGTATGTGCGCAAGTCCGTGGCCAATCACCTCAACGACATCACCAAGGACCATCCCGAGTGGGTACTGGACCTGATCGAAAGCTGGTCACTGGAAAACAAACACACGGCGTGGATCGCCAGGCACGCGCTGCGCAGCCTGATTAAACAGGGTAATCAAAGGGCACTGGCCATCATCGGCGCCAGCGGCAAGCCTGAAGTCGAGATCATCGACCTGCAGGTCAATCCGCCGGTGATTGGCCTGGGGGAAAAAATCACCCTGTCCTTTGCCGTCAAATCCACGGCAGAGGTCAGCCAGCGCCTGGTGATCGACTACGCCGTCGACTACGTCAAGGCCAACGGCAGCACGTCGGCGAAGGTGTTCAAGCTCAAGGCCCTGACATTGCCTGGCAAGGCCACCGAATCCATCGCCCGCAGCCAGCACATCAAGGAACTGACCACCCGTCGCCACTATGCGGGCCGGCATGCGGTGCATGTGTTGATCAATGGCGAACGGCTGGCGAGTTCAGCCTTCGAGATCAGGGTTGACGCTGGTTGAGCGCATCCCGTGAGCGGCCTGGCAGCATGCGCGTCAGGGTGTTGTCCTGGACCCAATAGTGATGGAACAAGCCTGCCGCCGCATGCAGGCCGATCAACCAGTAGCCGGCATTTCCGAGCAGCTCGTGCCAGTGCTTGAACTGTTTGGCCAGGTCGGGATCGACAGACACCAGTGCCGGCAGGGCAAATCCAAAATAGGGCATCGGCTTGCCACCTGCCGACAGCATCAGCCAGGCCAGTAACGGCGTGGCGATCATCAGCACATACAGCGCCAGATGCATCAGGTGCGAAACACCGGTCTGCCAGGTGGGCGGCGCCGGCGTGATGGGTGGGCGCGGGGTCAGCCGTCCGAGCAGACGGATCCAGACCAGGGCAAAAATACTCAAGCCGAACACACCGTGCAGCCCGAGGAAAAAACTCCTCCCCGTACTGCCACGGGGCAATAACCCCTTGATTTCGATGCAGGCGTATACGCCGACAAACAGCGCCAGCATCAGCCAGTGCAGCGTGATAGACAGTTTTCCGTAACGTTGTGCCGTTGAATCGCGGGTCATGGTGGGCCTCGTGAGCGTCAGTCCAGGCTGGCGACTCATTCGCACAACCTGATCGTGCGCCACCCTGCCAGCGCAATCTTAAGCGA
Source organism: Pseudomonas sp. MIL9 (assembly GCF_016887925.1). Taxonomy (NCBI): domain Bacteria; kingdom Pseudomonadati; phylum Pseudomonadota; class Gammaproteobacteria; order Pseudomonadales; family Pseudomonadaceae; genus Pseudomonas; species Pseudomonas sp. MIL9. The sequence continues at coordinate 68,700 of NZ_JAFEHE010000021.1, forward strand.
ACCTGAAGACGACGTGATTTAACTTTTTTCTCACCTTCAGACTCCGTTAAGAAATGCTTCCGATACTCCTCTCAAACTTCACCGGGAGGCGTCTTTCAATGCCCCATTCCTACTGGAACATCCCTCTACCTCTGCAGTTCGGCCAAGCGGAAACACCGCAGATGAGCCTGGCCAGAGCGTTGCCGGATGACCCCCAGCGCAAATTGTTCGAAACCTTTATCCAGCAACGTTTCCGCAAGGCCCATGGCGCCGACATCCGCCATTTCATGCCGGAGCTGTTCGGCATGAGCAATGACGCGGGTGAGCTCTGCGCAGTGGCCGGCGTGCGTCTGGCCAATGAAGGAGAGCTGTTTTTGGAGCGTTACCTGGACGAACCGATCGACCCGCTGATCAGCGTCGCCGCTGATCGCCCGGTGGAACGGGCCGGTATCGTCGAAGTGGGCAATCTGGCGGCCAGTGACACCGGCAGCGCACGAATGAGCATCATCGCCATCACCTACCTGCTGGCCATGGGTGGCCTGGAATGGGTGGCGTTTACCGGCAACATCGGCCTGGTCAACAGCTTCCACCGGCTCGGTCTGAAGCCGGTGACCCTGTGCGCCGCCGACCCGGCGCGACTGGGCGAGGACCGGCACAGTTGGGGCAGCTATTACGAGAGCAAGCCTTGGGTGCACGTCGGCAATATCCGCGCCGGATTCATTCATTTACGCAATATCGGACTGTTCGCTCGCCTGGGTTTGTCGACGTCCATGGAGGGGTTCAACCATGTCGCCTGAAATGGAACGTTTCGACCGGATCCTGCGCCGCCACGCCGAAGAAAAACCCCTTGGCATCGCCTTGTGGGGCGATCAGTCGAAGCTGGACTACGCCACGCTCTACACCGAGGTGACGAGCCACCGACAGCGCCTGCGCGATGAGAACGTCAAGGTGGTCGCCTTGGCGCTGGACAATGGCGTCGACGCGATGCTCTGGGACCTGGCCGCCCTGTTTGAAGGCCTGACGTGCCTGACGTTGCCGCCGTTCTTCAGCCCCGCACAACGCAACCATTGTCTGGAGCAGAGCCAGGCCGAACTCGTGATCGCCGGGCCGGAGCTAGACAGCGACCTGCGAACGAACGGATATGAGCACACCGGCGAGTTCTGGCGCCGCACCTTCAAGGGGCCCAACCGGATGCCCGAAGGCACCGCCAAGCTGACCTTCACGTCCGGCACCACCGGCACACCGAAAGGCGTCTGCCTGAGTGCCGAGAGCATTCTGCAGGTGGCCCGCGAACTGGAACTGGCCAGCCGGCCCAGCCAGCCGCAACACCACCTGGCCCTGCTGCCGCTGGCCATCCTGCTGGAAAATATCGGTTGTTATGCGGCGTTGTACGCGGGGGCGACCTTGAGCCTGCCCAGCCAGAAAACCCTGGGCATTCAGGGCGCCAGCGGCGTGGATGTACCGCGCTTGCTGGGGTGTCTGGCCGCCCGAGCACCGCAGAGTCTGATTCTGGTGCCGCAATTGCTGTTGATGCTGGTCAGCGCCGCCGAGCAGAAAGGCTTCGACCCGCAACACCTGCGATTTGCCGCGGTGGGCGGTGCGCGGGTCGCCACGGAGTTGCTGCAGCGGGCGCAACGCGTGGGCATACCGGTCTACGAAGGCTACGGTCTGTCGGAGTGCGCGTCAGTGGTCTGCCTCAATCGGCCGCAGGCATGTCGCCCCGGCAGTGTCGGCCGGCCCCTGCCCCATGTGCAGATTCGCCTGGCCGACGACGGTGAGGTGCTGATCAAGGGATCGACGCTGCTCGGCTACCTGGGGGACGCGCCGCACACCGATCAATGGTGGTCCAGCGGCGATCTCGGCGAATTCGACGCCGAGGGCTTCCTTTACCTCAAGGGGCGCAAGAAGCATCAGTTCGTCACCAGTTTCGGTCGTAACGTGAACCCCGAGTGGGTCGAGGCCGAATTGACCCAACGTCGTCATATCGCCCAGGCGTTCGTCTACGGCGAAGCCATGCCCCACAACCATGCGTTGCTCTGGCCCCATCGCCCCGACTGCCCGGACAAGCAACTGGCCGCCGCCGTGGCCGAGGCCAACGCGGACTTGCCCGACTACGCCCAGGTCCATCACTGGACCCGCCTGGATCAACCCTTCACCCCAGCCAATGGCCTGCTGACCGCCAATGGCCGCCCCCGCCGCGACGCCATTGTCGAGCGGTACCGGGCACAACTGACCGAATCTGCGTTTTCAGAGGACACCGCATCATGAGTTTTTTTGACGCACTGCAAGAAGCCACCCACCAGGAACGCCACGAACTGTTCACCCTACCGGTCATTCGCGATGCCCTGGAGGGCAAGGTCAGCCTGGAAAGCTACCGGGCGTTCCTGACGCAAGCCTACTACCACGTTCGCCACACGGTGCCACTGATGATGGCCTGTGGCGCGCGCCTGCCCTCACGCCTGGAATGGCTGCGGCAAGCGGTGTGCGAGTACATCGAGGACGAATACGGCCACGAACAGTGGATCCTCAACGACATCGAAGTCTGCGGTGGCGACAAATCCGCTGTCCGCGACGGTCGCCCTTCGCTCCCCATCGAGTTGATGGTGAGCTTTCTCTACGACCTGATTGCCCGGGACAACCCGGTGGGCCTGTTCGGCATGGTCAACGTGCTGGAGGGCACCAGCATCGCCCTGGCCACCCACGCCGCCGGCAGTATTCGCGAACGCCTGGACTTGCCGGAAAGCGCCTTCAGCTACCTCAGTTCCCACGGTTCCCTGGATATCGAGCACATGCAGACCTACCGTCGCTTGATGAACACGCTGGACGACCCGGACGATCAGGCCGCCGTCATTCACGCCTCCAAAGTGGTGTACAAGCTCTACGCCGACATGTTCCGCGGTTTGCCACGTGACGGGGAGAACGCCCATGCGCCTGTCTGAAGCTCGTGTGGTATTGACCGGTGCCAGCGGCGGCATAGGCCTGGCCATCGCCACGGCCTTGTGCGACAGCGGCGCCCGGGTTTTGGCCGTGGCCCGGCATCGACAACCGTTGGAACCGTTGCTCGAGCGTTACCCCAATAACCTGTGCTGGATCGCAGCTGACCTGACGTCGCTCGCGGACCGTAACGAAGTCCTGGCCGAAGCCGAAAGCATCGGTGGCATCAACCTGTTGATCAATGCCGCCGGGGTCAATCATTTCGCCATGCTCGAACAACTGGATGACAGCGAGATCAACGCGATGCTCGCGCTGAATGTCGGTGCACCGATCTGCCTGACGAAAACCCTCCTGCCACTGCTCAAGCAGGCAACCAGCGCCATGGTGGTCAACGTCGGGTCAACCTACGGTTCCATCGGCTATCCCGGCTACGCCAGCTATTGCGCCACCAAGTTCGCGTTGCGCGGGTTTTCCGAAGCCCTGCGCCGGGAGCTGGCGGACACCCGGGTCAGCGTGCTCTACGTCGCCCCGCGTGCCACCCGCACCAGCATGAACAGCCCGGCGGCGCAGGCGCTCAACGATGCCCTGAAGTCCAACGTCGACGACCCGCAAACCGTGGCCGCCGCCGTGATTCACGCCATTGCCGGTGACCGTCGCGATCTGTACCTGGGCTGGCCGGAACGTTTTTTCGTGCGCCTCAACAGCCTGCTGCCCAATCTGGTGGACCGAGGCCTGCGCAAGCAATTACCACTGATCCGTAGCTTGAGTCAGAAGTCCGACAAGGAGAATCTCAAACCATGAACAAAATCGCCGCTTACCTGCTGCTGGGCGCCTTGAGCCAAAGTGCCTGGGCACTGGATGCCGCCGACGAGCAACGCCTGCTGGGCATCCAGCAAAACTGGGCACACATTCAGTACGAACTGCCCGAGGGCCAGCGAACCGCCGCATTCGAAAAGCTTGCCGCCCAGGCCTCAACCTTCACCCAGGAGCGCCAGAATGTGGCGGAAGCCTGGATCTGGTCCGGGATCGTCACCAGCAGTTGGGCCGGCGCCCAGGGCGGGCTTGGCGCGCTGAGCAAGGTCAAGGAGGCCAAAGTCGACCTGGAAAAAGCCCTGGCCCTGGACCCCAAGGCGCTGCAAGGCTCGGCCTACACCAGCCTTGCCGCGCTGTATGATCGCGTACCCGGCTGGCCGATCGGCTTCGGCGACGCGGACAAGGCCGAGCAGTTGCTCAAAACAGCGTTGCAACTCAACCCCAATGGCATCGACAGCCTGTACTTCTGGGGCGATCACCTTTACCGTCAAAAGCGTTACACCGAAGCCAAGGCAGCCTTGCAAAAAGCCCTGCAAGCGGCGCCCAGACCGGGCCGCGAAACCGCTGATGCCGGTCGTCGCAAGGAAATCGAGGCATTGCTGGTGGACGTCAATAAAAAACTCGGCTGACAGGAGTCCGTGTGCGCTTACTACTGGTTGAAGATGACGTGGCCTTGGGCGAAGGCATCCATCAGGCCCTGAGCCGTGAGGGCTACACGGTCGATTGGTTGCAGGACGGCAACAGCGCCTTGCATGCGTTGCTCAGTGAATCCTTCGATCTGGCGGTCCTCGACCTTGGTCTGCCGCGCATGGACGGCCTCGACGTGCTGCGACGTTTGCGCGACAGCGGCTCCAACCTGCCGGTGCTGATCCTCACGGCCCGCGATGCCACCGAGGACCGCATCGCCGGGCTGGATGCCGGGGCCGACGATTACCTGATCAAACCCTTTGACCTGGCCGAGCTCAAGGCCCGCCTTCGGGCCTTGTTGCGGCGCAGCGCCGGCCGCGCGCAGGTGTTGATCGAACACGCCGGCATCAGCCTGAACCCCGGCACCCAGCAAGTCAGCTATAACGGCGAGCCGGTCGCCCTGACGCCCAAGGAATATCAACTGCTGCACGAACTGCTCTCGCCACCCGGCCGGGTGATGACCCGCGATCATCTGATGCAGTTGCTGTACGGCTGGAACGAAGAAGCCGAGAGCAACACCCTGGAAGTGCACATCCATCACCTGCGCAAGAAATTCTCCACCGATCTGATCCGCACCATACGAGGGGTCGGTTATTTGGTGGAGGAGCGTCGATGACTTCGATCCGGCGTCGCACCCTGACGCTGATCATTGGCCTGATGCTCACCGGTCTCGCCGTGATCAGCGTGCTCAACCTGCATGACAGCAACCATGAAATCGCCGAGGTCTATGACGCTCAACTGGCCCAGAACGCCCGGATGCTGCAGGGCGTGATGCGCATGCCGCTGGCCAGCAAGCAGCACGCCGAACTGTATCAGGCGTTCAACCAGGCCCTGAGCGAAGCGGAGCCAAAGGTCGATGGCCATCCCTATGAAACCAAAATCGCCTTCCAGGTCTGGAACCGCAAGGGCGAGGTGTTGGTGCACACCCTCAGCGCCCCCTCATTCACCGCCCCGCCCGCCACGCCGGGCTTCAGCGATGTGGTGGACCTGAACAACCGCCACTGGCGCGCCTTCCTGCTCGAAGACAAACAGAATGAGCTGCGGATCTGGGTCGGTGAGCGCGACGACGTACGCGCGGATCTGGTGGATCGCATCGTGCGTCACACCCTGTGGCCGAACATATTGGGTAGCCTGGTGCTCGCGGCGATGGTCTGGATGGCCATTGGCTGGGGCCTCAAGCCCCTGGCCGACATGGCAGAGACCCTGCGGGCACGCCACAGTGGCTCGCTCGAGCCGTTGCACCTGACGCCCCTGCCGAGCGAACTCGAACCGATGCAGGCGGCACTCAACCGCATGCTGGCGCAGATTCAGGAAGTGCTCGGCCGAGAGCGGCGCTTCATTGCCGATGCCGCCCATGAAATGCGCACGCCCCTGGCAGTCTTGCGGGTGCACGCGCAGAACCTGATGGAGGCCGGCACCGAAGAGGAGCGCCGCGAGTCCCTGGCGTTCCTGATCGCCGGCGTCGATCGCACCAGCCGCCTGGTCAACCAGCTGTTGACCATGGCCCGCCTCGAACCCAAAGCCCAGACACCGGCAATGCACGCCATCGACCTGAACGAAACGGTGCGTGACAGCCTGGTTCAGCTCACCCCCTGGTTGCTGAGCAAACATCTGGAACTGGCCTTCGATGCCAGTGACCACCCCTGCAAGGTCTTCGCCGACCCCGCCGCCATCGACATCGCGCTGAACAACCTGATCACCAATGCCGCGAACTTCTCCCCCGAGCACGGCGTCATTACCGTGCAGTTGACACAGGTCGATGGTTTCTACGCGCTGAGTGTCCTGGATCAGGGACCGGGTATCGACGAAGCGGATCGCGTACGTGTGTTCGAACGCTTCTACAGTCGTGGCAACGCCCAGGGCGCGGGACTGGGGCTGACGATCGTCAACACCATTGCCCATCGACTGGGTGGACGCATCACCCTGGTCAATCGACCTGAAGGCGGATTGCAGGCAACCCTGACGATTCCGGATGCCCGGCCGCTCATTACTCCCTAGCATCCCCTTGGGATGCCGTCCCTAGAGGGGGTTGGGGCCGAGCAACAAGCCCTGTTCCCGTTCACACAATTGCACCACGTAGTCCCACAACACGCGCAGCCGCACGGATTTGTGCAGCTCGCGGCGGGTGCTGATCCAGTAGCTGCGCTGGATGCTCTCCTCCGGCAGCAACGGCACCAGTCCGGGATCGGCGCCGGCCATGTAACACGGCAGCACCGCGATCCCCAGGCCCGCGCGCGCGGCCTGTTGCTGGGCGATGACGCTGGTGCTGTGGAACACCACCCGCGGGTTGCGGCAGAAGCTGTTGAGGAACATCAGTTCCTGGCTGAACAGCAAATCGTCGACGTAACCGATCCACGCATGCCGGCCCAGGTCTTCGCGACTACGCAGCGCCGGCGAACGATCGAGATAGTCCTGGCTGGCGTACAGCGCCAGGCGATAGTCGGTGAGTTTGCGGGTGACCAGCATGTCGGCGGCCGGTCGTTCGAGGTGGATGCTGATTTCCGCCTCGCGGTTGAGAATGCTGACAAAGCGCGGCACCGCCACCAGTTCCACCTCCAGCCCCGGATAGCGTTCGAACAGGCCATTCATGCGGCTGGCCAGGAACATGATGCCCAGGCCCTCGGTCACGCCCACGCGAATCTTGCCCAAGGGCGCCGTGGATTGGGTGATTTCCTCCTGGGCCAGCAGCGCGACGTTCTCCATGGCTTCGGCGTGCTTGAGCAGCGCCTCGCCGGCCGGTGTCAGCTCGTAACCCTGGGCATGCTGAACGAACAGCGCGGTGCCGAGGCTTTTTTCGATGGCCTCGATGTGCCGTGCCACGGTGGCGTGGGTGGTGTTCAAGCGTCGGGCTGCGGTCAACAAACGTCCGCTGCGCTGCAACTCGAGAAAAAACCGCAGGTCATTCCAGTCGAACATGAATCGTCCTTGTTTACAGGTGTTTAAAAACGCACAGCAGCTGCGTAAAAACTAACATTCTTTTGACGAAAGCTAACAACTAGGATGGATCAACAAGAACAACAACATGAGGTCAGGGATGCAGACTTCCCTTGATGAGTACGACTACATCGTGGTCGGGGCCGGCCCGGCCGGTTGTTTGCTGGCCAATCGGCTGTCAGCCAACCCGCAACACCGCGTACTGCTGCTCGAAGCCGGCGGCCGCGATAACTATGCGTGGATTCACATCCCGGTGGGCTACCTGTTCTGTATCGGCAACCCGCGCACCGACTGGTGCTTCAAGACCGAAGCCCAACCCGGCTTGCAGGGCCGTGCCTTGAGCTATCCGCGCGGCAAAGTGCTCGGTGGCTGCTCCTCGATCAACGGCATGATCTACATGCGCGGCCAGGCGGGCGACTACGACAACTGGGCTGCCGAGGGCAATCCGGGCTGGCGCTGGCAAGACGTCCTGCCGCTGTTCAAGAAAAGCGAAAACCACTTTGCCGGCGACTCGGCGTTTCACAGTGGTGCCGGCGAGTGGCGGGTCGAACGCCAGCGTCTGTCGTGGCCGATTCTCGATGCCTTCCGCAGCGCCGCCGAGCAAAGCGGCATCGCCAGCATCGATGACTTCAACCAGGGCGACAACGAAGGCTGCGGCTACTTCCAGGTCAATCAAAAGGCCGGGGTCCGCTGGAACGCGGCCAAGGCGTTTCTCAAGCCCGTCCGCCATCGCCCCAACCTGACCGTACTGACCGGCGTCGAAGTCGACCGCGTGCTGTTGGAGAATGGCCGCGCTGCAGCGGTCGTCGCTCGCTGGCAGGGCCAGGCCAGGACCTTCAAGGCTCGCAAGGAAATCGTCCTGAGCGCCGGTTCGGTCGGCTCGCCGAGCATCCTGCAGCGTTCCGGGATCGGCCCTCGTCCACTCCTGCAACGGCTAGGCATCGGCGTCGCGCATGAACTGGCCGGCGTCGGCGGCAACCTGCAGGATCACCTGCAATTGCGCCTGATCTACAAACTGCAAAATGCCCGCACCCTGAACCAGATCGCCGGCAGCCTGTGGGGCAAGATGGGCATGGGCCTGCGCTATCTGTATGACCGCAGCGGCCCGCTGTCCATGGCGCCCAGTCAGCTCGGCGCGTTCGCTCGTTCGGGGCCGGAGCAGACCTCGGCGAACCTGGAATATCACGTGCAACCGCTGTCGCTGGAGCGTTTCGGTGAACCGCTGCATGCCTTCCCCGCCTTCACCGCATCGGTCTGCGACCTGCGCCCGCAGAGTCGCGGCCGGGTGGAAATCCGCTCCGCCAACCCGCAGGACGCGCCGCTGATTCAACCCAATTACCTGAGCCATCCGGAGGACTTGCGCGTCGCCGCCGACGCCATTCGCCTGACCCGGCGCATCGTTGCCGCACCGGCGCTGAAGGCGTTCAATCCGGTCGAATACCTGCCCGGCGACAGCCTGCAAAGCGAAGAAGAGCTGCACGAAGCCGCCGCCCGGATCGGCACCACGATTTTCCACCCGGTCGGTACTTGCCGCATGGGCAATGACACGCACGCGGTGGTCGATGCCGAACTGCGCGTGCACGGGATTCCCGGCCTGCGCATCGCCGACGCCTCGATCATGCCGCGCATCACCTCGGGCAATACCTGTTCGCCCACGCTGATGATCGCCGAGAAAGCGGCACAACTGATCCTCAACCCCAATACAAGGAGCATCACCGAGACAAAGGAACGGGTCACACACTCGTAAACCCACGCGAACACTGTAGGAGCGAGCCTGCTCGCGATGGTCGTCAACGATAACGCTGACAACCTGACACCCATGTGCGCTCTCAAGTTCATCGTCGGAACGCCGCCCGGAGCAGGCTCGCTCCTACGGAAACGCGTACATCCGATACATCGAAGCAGCGGCGCCCGCCCTCAAAGCCGGCGTCGACAGTGGAACAACAAAAACAATCACTGTGAGGGATACCGATATGTCAGAACACGTTCAGCCCCTGGAAAGCTTACGCAGCGTGCGTACCAGCCAGGACACCCAGAAAGTCATCTTCGCCTCCTCGCTCGGGACAGTCTTCGAGTGGTATGACTTTTTCCTCTACGGCGCCCTCGCGGCGGTGATCAGCAAGCAGTTCTTCGCCGGGGTCAACGACACCACGGCGTTCATCTTTGCCCTGATGGCTTTCGCCGCCGGCTTCATCGTGAGGCCGTTCGGCGCCCTGGTGTTCGGCCGGTTGGGGGACATGATCGGACGCAAGTACACCTTCCTCGCCACCATCGTCCTCATGGGCCTGGCGACCTTCTGCGTCGGCCTGCTGCCCAATTACGCCAGCATCGGCATCGCCGCACCGATCATCCTCGTGGCGCTGCGTATGCTTCAGGGCCTGGCCCTGGGCGGCGAGTACGGCGGTGCCGCGACCTACGTCGCAGAGCACGCGCCCATCGGCAAACGCGGCTTCCACACCAGCTGGATTCAGTCCACCGCCACCCTTGGCCTGCTGTTGTCGCTGCTGGTGGTGCTCGGTTGCCGTTACTTCACGGGCGATCAGTTCGAAGTCTGGGGCTGGCGCATCCCGTTCCTGTTCTCGATCATCCTGCTGGGCATCTCGACCTGGATTCGCCTGAGCCTGCACGAGTCGCCGGCCTTCGTGAAAATGAAAGAAGAAGGCAAACTCTGCAAGTCGCCGATCCGTGACTCCTTCGGCAAATGGGAAAACCTCAAGGTCGTGCTTATCGCCCTGTTCAGCATCAACGCCGGGCAAGCCGTGACCTTTTACGCCGCGCAGTTCTATGTGCTGTTCTTCCTCACCCAGTTCTTGAAAATGGACCCCGCCGTCGCCAACGGCCTGCTGATTGTCAGCGTGACCATTGGCGCGCCGTTCTTCATCTTCTTCGGCTGGCTGTCGGACAAAGTCGGGCGCAAACCGGTGCTGATGATTGGCCTGCTGCTGGCCACTGCGCTGTACTTCCCGATCTTCAAGACCCTGGCCCACTACGCCAACCCGGCCATCGACCTGGCCAGCCGTCAGGCACCGATCACCGTGCTGGCCGACCCGGCCACCTGCACCTTTCAGTTCGACCCGGTGGGCAAGGCGAAATTCGACAGCCCGTGCGACAAGGTCAAAACCTTCCTGGTTAAACAGGGCTTGCCCTATACCAGCGCCGTGGCGCCGGCCGGCAGCACTGTGCAGGTCAGCGTTGGCGACGTGAAGATCGACGGGTTTGACGAAGCGGCATTGCGCGGCGCCGTCACCCTTGCCGGTTATCCGCAGCAAGCCGACCTGCAACAGATCAACAAACCGATGATCGTCGCGCTGATCGTGGCACTGATCATCATTTCCGCGATGTGCTACGGGCCGCTGGCGGCGCTGATGGTGGAGCTGTTCCCGACGCGCATCCGCTACACCTCGATGTCCCTGCCCTACCACATCGGCAACGGCTGGTTCGGCGGCTTCCTGCCGACGGTGTCGTTCGCGTTGGTGGTGTACACCGGGGACATTTTCTACGGGCTCTGGTACCCGGTGGTGATCACCGGCGTCAGCCTGGTGGTGGGACTGATCTGTTTGCGCGAGACCCGCAACGTCGACCTGCACAAAAATTAAGGGACGACCTTAACCCACTGCAGGAGCGAGCCTGCTCGCTCCTGCAGGCATTGCGAACATCACTCACTCGTCGAGCTCGACCACCTCAAATGTCACCTGGTCCGGATAGAACGCCACATACCCGCGAATCTGCTCCACCGACACCTTGGGATTTTCGTAACTCCAAACCGCATTAGCCCCTTCATGCCCCGGCACCTGCAAACTGAAATAGCTGGCATCGCCCTTGTAAGGGCAATAGCTGGTGTGATCGGTGCGGGCGTAATACTGCTCGTCGATGTCCTCCCGCGGCACGTAATACACCGGCGGATAATTGGCCTCCAGCAGCACCAGGGCGCGCGAAGACGCGGCCACCTGGATACCGTGGAACTTCACCAGCAGACAGCCGGGTTGCTCGGCGATGGTGATGACAGGACTGGGACCGGTGCTTTTCATGGAGTTCGTTCCTCATGACGATGATTGACCCTGTGGAAGCGTGGCTTGCCCGCGACGGGCTGCCCGGCAGCCCCATGACCCGAGACCACGATTTATCAGGTATAACCCAAATTCCGCACTCACGACCGCCTTGCAGCCGAACGGATCAGGCAAACCATTGCAACGCACAAACTGTACATCCATACAGATAAAGATTGCCCCCGCGTCCATCTCCCGCCATTCTGTGCACCTCTCCGGGCACTGATCGACGATGGTGGTTATGCGGCTGTACCTCTGTGAAAAACCTTCCCAGGCCAAAGACATTGCGGCTGTGCTCGGTGCCAGGCGCCGTGGCGATGGCTGCTGGCTGGGAACGGACGTCACGGTGACCTGGTGCATCGGCCATCTGCTGGAAACCGCGCCGCCGGACGCCTACGACGCGCGCTACAAGCGCTGGGTGCTGGCGGACCTGCCGATCATTCCGGACAAATGGAAAATGACCGTCAAACCGCGCACGGCCAGTCAGTACAAGGCCGTCAAACGCCTGCTCGGCGAAGCCGACGAACTGATCATCGCCACCGACGCCGACCGCGAAGGCGAGATGATCGCCCGGGAACTGGTGGAACATTGCCGTTATCGCGGGCCGATCCGCCGCTTATGGCTGTCGGCGCTGGACGACGCCTCGATCCGCAAGGCCCTCGCCGCCCTCAAGCCGGGGGCGGAAACCTTCAGCCTTTACCATTCGGCGCTGGGGCGTTCCCGGGCCGACTGGCTGATCGGCATGAACATGAGTCGGCTGTTCACCCTGCTGGGGCGCCAGTCCGGTTATCAGGGCGTGTTGCCGGTCGGTCGCGTGCAAACGCCGACCTTGCGCCTGGTGGTGGATCGCGACCGCAGCATTGCCAACTTCGTACCGGTCGCCTATTGGGCCATCGATGTCCAGCTGCTGCATGACGGCACCGCGTTCACCGCGCAATGGCGGGCGGCCTCCGAAGTTTGCGACGATCAGGATCGCTGCCTGAATCAGGCGCTGGCCCAACAAGCGGCAGCTGCGATGACCGGTGCAGCGAGCGCCCGGGTGATCAAGCTGCGCACCGAACGCATGCGCGAGGTGGCGCCGCTGCCGTTCGACCTCGGCACCTTGCAGGAAGTCTGTTCGAAGAAGCTCGGGCTTGGCGCCCAGGAAACCCTCGACATCGCCCAGGCGCTCTATGAAACCCATAAAGTCATCACCTACCCGCGCAGTGACTGCGGCTATTTGCCCCTCAGTCAGCACAGCGAGGCGCCGGGTATCCTGGCGGCGCTGCGTCAGGCCGACCCCGCGCTGAACGCCTTGCACGACCACCTTGAGCCCCAGCGGCGTTCACGGGCCTGGAACGATGCCAAGGTCAGCGCGCACCACGGCATCATCCCCACCGCCGCCGCGAAGAACCTCGAAAAACTGGCGGGCAAACAACGCGCGGTCTACACCCTGATCCGCGCACGCTACCTCGCCCAATTCCTGCCCAATCACGAATACGACCGGACCCAGGCCGACTTCGACTGCGCCGGGGAAGCCTTGCGTGCCGTTGGCAAGCAGATCGTCGAACCCGGCTGGAAACGTGCACTGCCCGAAGCGCTTGCTCCGGCCAAGGGCCGTGAAGCACCGGCCCCGCAAACCCTGCCCAACCTCAAGGAAGGCATTGATTGCGCAGTGGCCAACGTGCAGCTCAAGGACCTGTGGACGCAACCACCCAAGCCGTTCACCGAAGGCGATCTGATCAAGGCGATGAAGAACGTGGCCAAACTGGTGGAAGATCCGCTGCTCAAGCAAAAGCTCAAGGACACCACCGGCATCGGCACCGAAGCGACCCGCGCCTCGATCATCCAGGGCCTGCTCGACCGTGGGTACCTGGTCAAGAACGGCAAGGCGCTGGCCGCCACCCCCGCCGCTTTCAGCCTGATCGATGCAGTCCCGCGGGCGATTGCCGATCCGGGCACCACGGCCATCTGGGAACAGGCGCTGGACATGGTGCAGAGCGGCGAAATGAGCCTTGAAGCATTCGTCACCAAACAAGCCGCCTGGATGAGCAAGCAGGTCAGCCGTTGCGCCGGCCTGAGCCTGACCATCAGCGGCCCGGCCAGCCCCGCCGGACGTGGCGCGACACCGTGGAAAAACAAGCGCAAGCCGGCCAAGCGTAAAGCAACGACGGGTAGCAAGCGGACAGCAAAACCGGCGTGACAGCGTCGTTGTTCATGGGGTTTGACGAACACCGGGATCCCGCCGTTGTAAGGGTGTTCACTTGAGCAAGCGGCCTACGCTCAGAGTGTCATGATCGGCCGCAGCAGTGCCTGCCCTTCGTAGAGCGCCGACAGATAACGCTCGCGCATGTCCTCGATGGTCATGCGCGACGCGTGAGTGGTGAGTGTGAGCGTCGCCTGCAACCGCCCTTCCCGATCGATCAGCGGCACGCTCAAAACCCGCATGCCCACTTCATATTCCTGATCCACCAGGACGTAACCACGCTCTGCGGCCAAGGCTATTTCGCTGCGGATCTGCGCTTCGTCGGTCAGGGTGTAAGGCGTGACGGCCCGTGGCGGATTGCGCGCGAAATAGGCGGCAAGCGCCTCTTCGGCAAGGCTCGCCAGCCACAGCCGACCGCTGCCGGTGCAATACATCGGTACCCTCGAACCCGGGCGAATCGACATCGAAGTGATGTGGCTGTAGCGGCTGCGCACCACATGCACAATGTCATCGCCGTCACGCACGCCTACCGACACGTGCTCCTGAGTGGTTCGCGCCACCTGCTCGACGATGGGGCGCAGCATGCGCGGCATTACCGCTGAATCGACATAGGCCTGGCCGATGCGCAAGGTCTTGGCGGTCAGCCAGTAATAGCGGCCGTCGGTTTGCGCAAAGTCGTCATGCACCAGCGTCAGCAGAAAACGCCGGGCGGCGCTCTGGGTCATGTCGGCCATGCGCGCCACTTCCGGCACGCTCAAGCGCGGATGCTCCTGGGAAAACAGCTGCAACAGCGCCAGGCCTTTTTGCAGGCCGACGATCAAATCCCGCGAATGGATGGTGGGCTGTTTCATCGACTCGGACTCTTTATCACGCAAAGACCGCGATTATCGCACTGTCATTGCGATTATCAACGTATTCGCCCCAGGCTTTGATTGTTCGTCTTGTGGCCCGCTTGCAGTATCGGCCCCACAACACAGCCAATAAGCGGGTACATCTCATGATTCAGGGTTCGACTGAATTGGTCGCCATCGTCGGCTCACCGATCGCCCAGGTGAAATCGCCGGAAAACTTCAATCGCTGGTTCGCCGACCACCAGCAAAACGTTGCGATGCTGGCCATCGACCTCGCACCGACCGCCTTGCAGAACTTCATCCAGACCCTGCGCGGCTGGCAAAACATGCGCGGTTGCGTGGTGACCGTCCCTTACAAACAACTGTTGGCCAGCCGCCTGGACAGCCTCAGCGAACGTTCGGCAGCCCTGCGTTCGGTCAATGTCATCCGTCGCGAGGCCGACGGGCGGCTGGTGGGCGATATCGTCGACGGCGAAGGCTTTCTCAATGCTGCGCGCAAACACGCGTTCAATCCCAAGGACAAGCAGGCGCTGGTGATCGGCACGGGCGGCGTCGGCAGCGCGATCGCCTATTCGTTGTGCCAGGCCGGCGTCAGTCACCTGGTCATCAGCGACCTGAGCCAGGAGCGCGTCGAAGTGCTGGGCGAGCTGTTGCGCAGCGCCTTCCCGGAGATTGTGATCAGCGCCAATCCGCTCACCCTGAAGCACTTTGATCTGGTGGTGAACGCTTCACCGGTTGGCATGGGCGCTGCCACCGATGACGGCCCGATGCCATTGCCGAGTGCGCTGATGGAAACCTTGAGCGCCACCGCCCTGGTGGCCGATGTCGTGACTTCGCCGCAAGTCACGCCCTTTCTCGCCTGCGCCCGACGCCTGGGCTGCACGATTCAGACCGGGCCGGAAATGGCCCTGGCGCAACTGGGCAACCTCGGTCATTTCATGGGCGTGACGCCGCTGGACATCTGAACATCCAGCCACGTCCTCAACAGGCAATAGACAATGAACACTACGACTTCCCTGCCCGCTGCCAGCGCCGACCTGACCTATGACGTGATCGTCCTGGGCAGCGGCGCGGCCGGTTTCGCCGCCGCCGTGACGGCCAGTTGCCGAGGCCTCAAGGTCTTGCTGGTGGAAAAGACCGAGGCCTTTGGCGGTACGTCGGCGATTTCCGGTGGCGCGGTCTGGCTGCACGATACCGATCAGGCCCGGGCCGCCGGGCATCACCTGCCCGCCGAGCAAATGCGCCGTTACCTCAAGGAGGTCATCGGCGCCGGCTACAACCCGGAACTGATCGACGCCTTTATCGAACAGGGTCGCGAAGCCCTGCGCTACCTGGAAACCCACAGCGAACTGAGTTACAGCCTGCGGCCGCTGTCGCCCGACTATTACCCCAACCTGCCCGGTGGCACACAAACCGGCCGAGCGCTGGAAATCGACGAATACGACGGGCGCCGGCTGGGCGAGCATTTCAAGCACCTGAAACGGCCACCGGACGGCATGCTGCTGTTCGGCGGCATGATGGTCAATCGTGTCGATATCCAACACTTCCTCAGTTTCAAGCGCTCGGCGAAATCCCTCTGGCACTGCCTCAAACTGATGGGGCGCTACGCCGTCGACCGGCTCAGCCATCCACGCGGCACCCGCCTGACCGTGGGCAACGCCTTGATCGCGCGCCTGGCCAGCACCGCCTTCGCCAATGGCGTCGACCTCTGGCTGCAAGCGTCGGCGGAGTCGTTGATCGTTGAACAGGGAGCGGTCAAGGGCGTGCGAATTGCCTGGCGCGGCGCGACCCGTGCGGTGTGGGCGCGCGGCGGCGTCGTGTTGGCCACGGGTGGTTTTGCCGCTGGCGACCAGGCCGCCGGGCAGCGGCCGGTCACCGACTCGGAGCACTGGACCATGTCACCGCCGGCCAACGTCGGTGACGGACATCGCCTGGCCGCGTCAGTCAACGCGGCGCTCGGCGACCACCTCTCGGCGAACTTCTTCTGGGCGCCGGTCTCGGTGCTGCACAAGGCCGATGGCAGCGTCGAACGCTTTCCGCACCTGGTCACCGACCGCGCCAAGCCGGGCGTGATCGCGGTCAACCGCGCCGGGCAGCGTTTCGTCAATGAGTCCGACTCCTACCACTGTTTCGTCGAAGGCATGTTCGCCAACGGCGGTGCCAATGCGCCCTGCTGGCTGATCTGCGACAGCGACGCCATGAACAACTACGGCATGGGACTGGCCCGTCCACGACCGGTCGACAACGGCGCACTGATTGACGCCGGTTACCTGCTGCGCGCCGACAGCCTTGCCGAACTGGCCCGGATCACCGGCATCGATGCGCCCGCCCTGGAGCAGACCCTGGCGCAATACAACACCGATGCCGAACACGGTGTCGACCGCCAGTTCGGCAAGGGCAGCACGGCCTACAACCGGTACATGGGTGACCCGCTGCACCAGCCCAATCCGTGCCTCAAGCCGTTGCGCAAGGCGCCGTTCTACGCCGTCCGTTTGTTTACCGGCGACCTTGGCTCGGCCCGCGGGCTGGTCACCAACGGCAAGGCCAGGGTGCTGGATCGCAGCGGCGCACCGATTCCCGGCTTGTACGCCGCCGGCAACGAAATGAATTCGATCATGGACGGCACCTACCCCGGCCCCGGCATCACCCTGGGCCCCGGCATCACCTTCGGTTACCTCGCCGCCAGCGACATCGCCGGCCGGCTCGATCAACACCCCGCACCACCATCCCGCACTGGAGAACAGCATGTATTACGAACTGCGCACCTACACGATTAAACCGACCAGGCTCGGCGACTGGCTGTCCCTGTACAAAAGCGCCGCACTGGCCGTCCAGCAAGAGCACTTGGGCAACCTGATCGGTTTCTTCACCACTGAAATCGGCGAAGCCAATCAAGTGGTGCACATCTGGGGCTACACCAGCCTTGACGATCGCATGGCCCGCCGCAACGCCATGGCGGCCGATCCGCGCTGGCAGGCGTTCGCACGGCAGAACAAGGAACTGGACGCCGTGGTGACCCTGGAATCACGACTGCTGCGCCCGACAGACTTTTCCCCCCTCAAGTAAACCCGGTCGCGCCGCTTCGATCTTCGAAGCGGCCCTCATCCTTTCTCGCGGTAATCCCCATGCACATCAGCAATCCCCTGCTTTGTGACGTTCTGGTCATTGGCTCCGGCGCTTCCGGCCTGGCGACGGCGGTGACCGCCGCTGAACTCGGCCTGGACGTCATCGTGGTGGAAAAAGAGCCGCATCTGGGCGGCACCAGCGCCTGGTCCGGCGGCTGGCTGTGGATCCCGCGCAATCCGCTGGCCATCGCCGACGGCATCGTCGAAGACCCTGAACAAGCGCGCATTTATCTGCGTCGGGAACTGCACAACGAAGCGCTCGACGCGCGTGTGGAGATGTTCCTCGAACAAGGGCCAAAGATGGTCGAATTTTTCCAGCGCCATACCGAAGTACAGTTTTTCTCCGGCAGCAAGATGCCGGACTTTCACGCCAGCGAAGGCCACGCCAAAGGGGGGCGCTCGGTCTGCGCACAACCCTTCGACGGTCGTCGCCTCGGGCCATGGATCAACAAGCTGCGGCGCCCGCTCGACCTCATCAGCCTGTATGGAATGGGCATCGCCGGCGGCACCGACCTCAATCATTTCCTCAATGCCCGGCACTCGCCGTCCTCGCTGCTTTACAGCGCCGGACGGGTGTTGCGCCATACCCGCGACCTGCTGCGGCATGGTCGAGGCATGCACCTGGTCAATGGCAATGCCCTGGTCGCCCGCCTGCTCAAAAGCGCAGTGGACCGCCAGGTACGCCTGTTGACTGAAACCCCCGTGCGCACGCTGCTACGCGAG
The DNA here is from genome assembly GCF_016887925.1 of Pseudomonas sp. MIL9. Classification (NCBI taxonomy): domain Bacteria; kingdom Pseudomonadati; phylum Pseudomonadota; class Gammaproteobacteria; order Pseudomonadales; family Pseudomonadaceae; genus Pseudomonas; species Pseudomonas sp. MIL9. The sequence goes on from NZ_JAFEHE010000021.1 coordinate 86,977, forward strand.
GGCGACCGGGTGGTGGGCGCGCGTGTCGAATCCGCGGGGCAACGGATCGATGTTCGCGCCCGGCGAGGTGTGGTGCTGGCCTGTGGTGGCTTCCCCCACGATCAGCGGCGCATCGCGCAGTTGTTCAAGCACGCGCCCAATGGCACCGAACATTTGAGCGCGGCACCCAAGGGTAATACCGGTGACGGGCTGCGCCTGGGCGAAAGCGTCGGTGGATGCGTTGCAACCGGATTGCCCCATGCCGCTGCCTGGGCCCCGGTGTCCCGGGTGCCACGGGAGGACGGTGGTTTCAGTGGTTTTCCCCACCTGATGGAACGGGCCAAACCCGGTTTCATCGCGGTGCGTCAGGATGGTCGGCGTTTCGTCAACGAGGCCGACTCCTACCACGACTATATGGGCGCGCTGTTCAAAGCCTCAGGTGCGCAAGAAGCCCCGGTGTCCTGGCTGATCTGCGATCACCGCGCCCAGCGCCGCTATGGGCTGGGCTGGTCAAAACCCTTTCCGTTTCCGACAGCGCCCCATGTGCGCGGCGGCTACCTGTTCAAAGCCGCGACCTTGAGTGAACTGGCACGCCAATGCGGTATCGACGCGCAACAACTCGAAGCCACCGTCAGTGCCTTCAATCAGGGTGCAGAGCAAGGTCGAGATCCGCTGTTTCAGCGTGGAGAGTCCCTGTACAACAAAGCGCAGGGGGAAGCACTGCACGAGCCGAACCCGTCCCTGGGCAGCCTGCGCGAAGGGCCTTTCTATGCCGTGAAACTGGTCCCCGGCAGCCTCGGCACCTTCGCCGGCCTGAACACCGACGCCTGCGCCCGCGCCCTCGACGAACACGGCACGCCGATCCCGGGGCTGTTTGCCGTGGGCAATGACATGAACAGCATCATGAACGGGTACTACCCAAGCGGCGGCATCACCCTCGGGCCGGGCATGACGTTTGGGTACATCGCAGGAAAAACACTGGCCGGTCAGCCGGCGCAGGCATAAGGCACCTTCGGCTTGTCGAGGCGGATATGCGACGCTTCTACAAGCCGGGCACACACCAAAACGAAGGCAACATCATGCGCTTTCTGTCGCCCACTACCCCTGAGAGATCACCCAAGGCAGTACCGCTTCAGACTGGCCGGGCAAACGCCCGGCAAACAAACCCAAGGGATGCTTTTCAGGCAACCATCAGAAAAACGCCTGGATACCGGTCTGCGCACGGCCGAGGATCAGCGCATGCACATCGTGGGTGCCTTCGTAGGTATTGACCACTTCCAGATTGACCAGATGACGGGCCACGCCAAATTCGTCACTGATGCCGTTACCGCCCAACATATCCCGCGCCAGGCGCGCGATCTCCAGCGACTTGCCACAGCTGTTGCGCTTCATGATCGAAGTGATTTCAACCGCGGCAGTGCCTTCGTCCTTCATCCGTCCCAGGCGCAGGCAACCCTGCAAGGCCAGGGTTATTTCGGTCTGCATGTCCGCCAGCTTTTTCTGGATCAACTGGTTGGCAGCCAACGGGCGACCAAACTGGTTGCGATCCAGCACGTACTGGCGCGCAGTGTGCCAACAGTCCTCAGCCGCACCCAGCGCGCCCCAGGCGATCCCGTAGCGTGCCGAGTTCAGGCAGGTGAACGGGCCGCGCAGACCGCGCACTTCAGGGAAAGCGTTCTCTTCAGGGCAGAACACGTTATCCATGACGATTTCGCCGGTGATCGATGCACGCAGCCCGACCTTGCCATGGATCGCCGGCGCGCTCAGGCCCTGCCAGCCTTTCTCCAGGACGAAGCCGCGAATCTGCCCTTCATCGTCTTTGGCCCAGACTACGAAGACATCGGCGATGGGGCTGTTGGTGATCCACATCTTGTTCCCGGTGAGACGGTAGCCGCCTTCGACTTTTCTCGCCCGGGTAATCATCGAGCCCGGGTCGGAGCCATGGTTCGGCTCAGTCAGGCCGAAGCAACCGATGTAATGACCGCTGGCCAGCTTCGGCAGGTACTTCTGTTTGGTGGCTTCGTTACCGAACTCATTGATCGGCACCATGACCAGCGAGGACTGCACGCTCATCATGGAACGGTAGCCAGAGTCCACGCGCTCGACTTCCCGAGCGATCAGGCCATAGCACACAGCGTTCAGACCGCTGCCGCCGTAGGCTTGCGCAAGGGTGGCACCGAGCAGGCCAGTCTCGCCCATCTCGCGAAAGATTGCCGGGTCGGTCTGCTCATGACGAAAAGCCTCCAGCACCCGTGGCGCCAGCTTGTCGGCGGCGAACTGCCGGGCACTGTCGCGCACCATGCGCTCTTCTTCGGTGAGTTGCTGATCCAGCAGCAGCGGGTCGATCCAGTTGAAGCTTGCCTTGTTGGCCATGGGTGATTTCTCCGGGTTCATTATGGTGGTGCTTGGTCAGTCGAGGCGTTCGATCACGCACGCAATGCCCTGGCCCAGACCAATGCACAGACTGACCAGGGCGTAGCGCCCGCTGCTGCGTTCCAGTTGTCGCACCGCGCTATAGGCCAGGCGGGCGCCGGAAGCACCGAGCGGGTGGCCAATGGCAATGGCACCGCCGTTGGGGTTCAGGCGCGAATCATCGAAGGCGACGTCAAGTTGCCGGGCACAGCCGAGCACTTGCGCGGCAAACGCCTCATTGATTTCGATCAGGTCCATGTCGGCCAGGCTCAAACCTGCGCGCTGCAAGGCCTTGGTGCAGGCCGGCACCGGGCCAAGGCCCATCAATCGTGGTTCGACCCCCGCCACGGCTCCGGCCAAAATGCGCGCACGAGGCCTCAGACCAGCCTTCTCACCCATGGCCCGCGAGCCAATCAGTAGCGCGACCGCGCCATCATTGATGCCCGAGGCGTTGCCTGCGGTGACAACGCCGTCGTCAAACAGCGGTTGCAGGCCCGACAGCGCCTCGAAGTTGCTTTGTGGACGCGGATGCTCGTCACGGTCGACGATCTTCGGCGGCTGTTTGCGCCCTGACGGCACTTCGATCGGCAGGATTTCACCGGCCTGGAAACCCTCCCGCACCGCCGCGTCGAACAGCGCCTGGCTGCGTGCGGCATAGCGGTCGGCTTGTTCGCGAGTAATGCCCAGTTCATGAGCGACGTTGTCCGCTGTCTGCGGCATCGAGTCGGCACCGAACCCGGACTCGACCTTCGGGTTGGGAAAGCGCGGGCCGAGGGTGCTGTCGTACACTTGAAAGTCACGGGACCAGGCGCTTTGCGCCTTGGCCACCACGAACGGCGCCCGACTCATGCTCTCCACGCCGCCAGCAATAAACAGCTCGCCTTCGCCGCAGCGCACGGCGCGGGCAGCATCCAGTACAGCCGCCAGGCCAGAGCCGCAGAGACGATTGACGGTCAAACCGCCAACGGCCGTCGGCAAGCCGGACAGCAGCGCAACATGGCGCGCCAGGTTGCGCCCGTCCTCACCTGCCTGGCTGCTGCAGCCGGCGATCAAGTCTTCATAGTCGCGCACCTCAAACGGGTTACGCGCCACCAGGGCGCGCACCACACAGGCCAGCAGGTCATCGGGACGCACACCGGCCAACGCGCCACCGTGGCGACCGAAGGGTGAACGCAAACCATCGTAGATATAAGCCATCATGCCGGGTCCTCGGGGGTGGTCAGGGGCAGGCCGAGCTGGACCCGGCGGCGTAGCCAGGGGCTGGCCCGATAGCGCGGTTCCTGATACAGCTCATGCAGTTGGTGCAGGATCTGCCGGATCTGCAACGCCCCGTAATGGTCACCAAACGCCAACGGACCATGGGGGTAACCGAGGGCCAACTGCACCGCACGGTCCAGGGTGGCGGGCTCGGCGATGCGTCGCTGGGCGATCTCGCATCCCAGGTTGACGATCCCGGCGAGCACACGCTGGGCGATAAAGCCTGGCGAGTCATTGATGACTTCCACCGGCACGCCGTCGGCGCCCAGGGCCTGGCACGCCTGAGCCAGAACCTGCGCGTCGAGCGCCGGTTGACGCATCAGTACGCGACGCGTGTCGAAGCCGACGAAGGTTTCCAGCGCCAGGCTGCGTCGCGACGGCAGGCGCTTGCGGGTGATCACGCTGCTGGCATCCTCGCCCAGCGGCGTCACCAGGCAGATGGCGCTCGCACTGGGATGATCGCCCTGCTCCAGCACAACGCCGGCAACGGACAGTACTGCAGCTATCCGCTCGCGCATGGCCGAGTCGTCGCAGTCCAGCCAGAATGGCTGGGTGATGGCCACCTGCGACGGCACCTGCTGCGCTTCCTCGACCACGCTACCGTCCTGATAGCGATAGAAGCCCTGCCCTGTCTTGCGCCCCAGCAGGCCGCTGGCCAGGCGAGGTGGCACCAGTGCCGATGGGGTGTAGCGCGGGTCCTGATAAAACTGCGCGTGTATCGACTCCATCACCGCATGGGAAATGTCGAGGCCAACCAGGTCAAACAGCTCGAACGGCCCCATACGAAAGCCGAGGCTGTCCTTGAGAATGCGATCGATCTGCGCCGGGGTGGCGATCCCCTCGTCCAGGATGCGCAAAGCCTCCGGACCGAAGGCCCGCCCCGCATGATTGACCAGGAAGCCCGGAGAGTCGGGGGTCGTCGCGGCAAAGTGACCGGCGAGCCCGGCCAACGCCGCCAGGCGCTGAACCACCTGCGGGTCGGTCAGTTCACCACGCACCACTTCGACGATTTTCATCAGTGGCACCGGGTTGAAAAAGTGAAACCCGGCCACCCGCTCGGGATGTCGGCAGGCACTGGCAATCAGGCTCACCGACAAGGATGAAGTGTTGGTCGCCAGTACCGCGTCGGCCCTGACCACTTGCTCCAGCGCACGGAACAACCCCTGCTTGGCCTCAAGGTTTTCAACGATCGCCTCGATCAATAAATCACAATCGGCAAGGGCTTCAAGGTGAGTGGCCGCGCCCATGCAAGCCAGTGCGCTGGCCAGTGCTTCACTGCTCAACTTGCCCTTGGCGGCGGCACGCTCAAGCAACGCCCGATTGGCTTGCAGCGCCTCCTGCGTCGCCTCACTGCGACTGTCATACAGCAACACCGGAATGCCTGCGGTGGCGAACAACTGGGCGATCCCCCGGCCCATCGCGCCGCTGCCGATCACACCGATCTGTTTGAACGTATTCACAAGCACCTCCTCAAATCGCCCGTTCCAGTTCCGGCACGACGTCGAACAGATCCGCCACCAGGCCGTAGTCGGCGACCTGGAAGATCGGTGCCTCTTCGTCCTTGTTGATCGCCACGATGACCCTGGAATCCTTCATGCCGGCCAGATGCTGGATCGCGCCCGAGATGCCCACCGCGATGTACAACTGCGGCGCGACGATCTTGCCGGTCTGCCCGACTTGCATGTCGTTGGGTACGAAACCTGCGTCGACCGCGGCACGCGATGCACCCACGCCCGCGCCGAGCTTGTCGGCCAGCGCATAGAGGTGTTTGAAGTTGTCACCGTTCTGCATGCCACGGCCACCCGACACGATAATCTTCGCGGCGGTCAGCTCCGGGCGATCGGACTTGGCCAATTGTTCACTGACGAAGACCGACTGACCGCTGTCGGTGACCAGGGCGAGCGCTTCGATGACGGCGTTGCCCCCTTCGGCGACAGCGGCATCGAATCCGGTGCCGCGCACCGTGATCACCTTCACGCTGGCAGAGGACTGCACCGTCGCGATGGCGTTGCCCGCATAGATCGGGCGCTTGAAGGTATCGGCGCTTTCGACCGCGATGATCTCGGAGATCTGGTCGACGTCCAGTGCGGCGGCAACGCGCGGCAGGATATTTTTGCCATTGGACGTGGCGGCAGCCAGGATGTGGCTGTAGCTGTCAGCCCCGGCTTCTTGAACAAGCGCGACGATCAACGGCGCAACGTTTTCCGGCAACTGGTGAGCGTAGACAGCGTTGTCGGCCAGCAGCACTTTCGTCACGCCTGCCACCTTCGCCGCCGCCTCTGCCGCGGCGCCTGCGCCCTGACCGGCGACCAGCACATGAATATCGCCGCCGATCTGCTGCGCAGCCGTCACGGTGTTGAGGGTGGCAGCCGCCAGTGCTGTGTTGGTGTGTTCAGCGATAACCAGGATAGCCATTAGATTACCTTCGCCTCGTTCTTCAGTTTTTCGACCAGTTCGGCCACCGACTTGACCTTGATCCCGGCGCTACGCGCGGCCGGTGCCTGGACTTTCAAGGTGTGCATGGTGCTAGCGCAGCTGACGCCCAGGGCGTTCGGCGTGAGCACCTCCAGCGGCTTCTTCTTGGCTTTCATGATGTTGGGTAGCGACGCGTAGCGCGGCTCGTTCAACCGCAGGTCGGTGGTGACGATGGCTGGCAGTTTCAGGGAAACGGTCTGCGCGCCGCCGTCGATTTCACGGGTCACCGCGACGCTGTCGCCGCTGATTTCGACGTTGGACGCGAACGTACCCTGACCGTAACCGCTCAACGCAGCGAGCATCTGGCCCGTCTGATTGTTGTCGCTGTCGATGGCCTGTTTGCCAAGGATCACCAGCTGAGGCTGTTCCTTGTCGACCACCGCTTTCAACAGTTTGGCAACGGCCAGGGAAGTCAGATCCTCGTCGGATTCGACCAGGATGGCGCGGTCGGCACCCAGCGCCAGCGCGGTGCGCAGTTGCTCCTGTGCCGCACTGCTGCCGATGCTGACGACCACCACCTCGTTGGCAACACCTTGTTCTTTGAGGCGCACGGCTTCTTCCACGGCGATTTCGCAGAAGGGGTTCATCGCCATCTTGACGTTGGCAAGGTCAACGCCGGAGTGGTCCGCCTTCACGCGAACCTTGACGTTGAAATCAACCACACGCTTTACCGCAACCAGTACTTTCATAGTGTGTTCCCGTGTGAGTGCAGTGATCGGTCAGGCGCTGTGCAGCAACTCGGCGTAGACCTGCAAATGGTGATCGTCATCGCCCAATTGATGACTCAGCATCACCAGGCGCTTGGCGTGATGGGCCAGGCTGTACTCCCAGGTCATGCCGATACCGCCGTGCAACTGGATCGCTTGCTCGGCGATCAGGCGTGCGGCGCGGACCACCACGAACTTGGCGGCGGCCAGTTGCCGGCTGCGTTCATCGCCATCGGCTTGATCAGCCACGCAGGCGGCAAGGATGGCCATGGAGGTGGCCATTTCCAGCTCGCCGCACATGTCGGCCATGCGATGTTGCAGCACCTGGAATTTGCCGATTGGCGTGCCGAACTGCTTGCGCGTCTTCAGGTAGTCGAGGGTCAGGCGAAAGGCTTCCTGCATGCCGCCGACGGCCTCGGCGCACTGCCCGGCAATGGCCCGACCCTGCTGATAACGCAACGCCGGCAAGGCTTCGCCGATGTCACCGAGCAAAGCCCCCCGGGACACAAAGACATCGTCGAGAATCAGATCACTGGCTCGCGGGCCGTCAATGCAGGGGTAATCGCGACGCTGCAACCCATGGGCTTGCGCCTCGACCAGAAACAGGCTGATGCCCTGTTCGCAACGTGTATCACCGCTGGTTCGCGCCGACACCAGGATCAATCCCGCACTGGCCGCACCGACCACGCAGATCTTGCGCCCGGACAGGCACCAGCCACCCTCGACCAAGCGCGCCTGGGTCTGCACATCGTGCAGCTGGTAATGGCTTTGCAGTTCTTCCAGAGCCACCGCCAGTTGCAGCGAGCCTTCGGCCACCCGCGGCAGCAGGTCTGCCTTTTGGCTGGCATCACCGAGTTGCTGCAGCAGGCCGGCCGCATGAATCTGCGACTGCAGGAAGGGCTCAAGGCACAGGTGGCGACCGAGCTCGGTCATGATCAGCAGGTTGTCCACGCCGCTGCCACCGAAGCCGCCATGTTCCTGGGCAATCGGCACCGAACACAGGCCCAGTTCTGCCATCTGGTTCCAGAACACCGGGCTCATGCCGGCTTCGCTGTGGTAGTAGCCTTCGCGGGCTTCGAAGCTGTAGTGATCGCGGGCCAGTCGGGCCACGGTGTCTTGCAGCATTTGCTGCTCGGAACTGAGTGTGAAGTCCATTGCGTGCCTCCTTAAAGCTCAAGAATCATCTTGGCGATGATGTTCTTTTGAATTTCATTGGAGCCGCCGTAGATAGACAGCTTGCGAAGGTTGAAATACTGGCTGGCGGGGGCGGCGCTGTAGTCGTTGTGCAGCGCAGTGCCGGTAAAGCCGTCGTTCAATTGCGCTTCGACGAAAGGCAACGCCTTGGCGCCCAGCGCCTTGCGCAACAGGTGACTGATGGCCTGGCGAATCTCCGAGCCTTTGATTTTCAGGATCGAGCTTTCGGCACCGGGCACACCGCCGGCCTGGGCAGCCGCGAGGATGCGCAAGGTGCTCATCTCGATGGCCAGCAGCTCAATCTCCACCTCGGCGACCTGCAGGCGAAACTGCGGGTCCTGCAGTAACGGCCGGCCGTTGCGCAACTCCTGCCGGGCGACCTCTTTGAGGTGCGCCAAGGCTGCCTTGGATTGGCCGATGCCAGCCTGCCCGGTGCGCTCATGGGTCAACAGGTATTTGGCGCAGGTCCAGCCCTGGTTCTCTTCGCCCACCAGGTTTTCCACTGGCACGCGGACGTTGTCGAAGAACACTTCGTTGACCTCATGCTCGCCCTCGAGCGTGATGATCGGGCGAACGCTGATGCCCGGCGTGGTCATGTCGATCAGCAGGAAGGAAATGCCCCGCTGCTGTTGGGCTTCACTGTCCGTGCGCACCAGGCAGAAAATCATGTTGGCGTGCTGGCCGAGGGTGGTCCAGGTCTTCTGGCCATTGACCACATAGTGATCGCCCTCGCGCACGGCACGAGTCTTGAGGCTGGCCAGGTCCGAACCGGCACCCGGTTCCGAGTAGCCCTGGCACCACCAGTCTTCTGCGCTCAGGATGCGTGGCAGGTAATGCGCCTGCTGCGCCGGGCTGCCGAATTTCATGATCACCGGCGCAACCATATTGACGCCGAAGGAGATCAGGCGCGGCGCACCGAAGGCGGCGCACTCCTCCTCGAAAATGTGTTTTTGCACCACGCTCCAACCGGTGCCACCAAAGGTCACCGGCCAATTGGCCGCGTACCAGCCACGCCGGGCAAGGATGCGCTGCCAGCGTTGGTGGTCGTCCTTGCTCAGACGCTTGCCCAGGCGAACGCTACTGGCGATGTCCGCCGGCAGCGCGTCACGAAGGAAAGCACGCACCTCGGTGCGGAACTCAAGCTCGGCGGGTGTGTAGTGGATGTCCATGCAAAGTCCTCGGTCGATGGTCAGGCCAACACCAGGCTGGCCGCAGGTTCAGCGTTGGCCGTTCTTGGCTGTCTGGCGCCGGGCAAAGAAATCTTCGATCAGCGCTGCACGCTGGGGCGATGCCATGCATTCGAGAAACAGCGCGCGCTCGCGCTGCAACCCTTCGATCAATGGCATATGGATCGCCGCTTCGATCGCAGCGAGGCAGCGCGGTGCCGAGAACGAATCAGCTTGGGTGCGGCCGATTTCGCTGCGCCGGGCCGCAATCAATGCGCCGGCCTCGGCAGATGTCGTTGGCATCGTCATCTGGCCGACGCGCCGCACGCCCACCCGCTCGGCCAACAGTTGCCGCGCATGCGCAAGGCCTGCAACCAGAGGCGCATCGTCGAACAGTGCGTCTACAAGACCGAGCTCCAGTGCCCGGGTTGCCTCGATCGGCTCGCCGCCGATGATCATGTCCAGCGCGCTTTGCACACCCACCAGGCGCGGCAGGCGTTGGCTGCCGCCGCCACCAGGCAGCAAACCCAGACGGGTTTCCGGCAGGCCGAGCCGGGTGGCACGGTGAGCGATGCGGTAGTGACAGCCCAGCGCGACTTCCAGCCCGCCACCCAGCACTGAGCCGTGCAACACCGCCAGCGAAGGCTTGCTGCCGTTCTCGATGGCCAGGGTCAGTTCCTGCAGGATCGGCGCCTGGGCCGGTTGGCCGAACTCGCGAATATCGGCACCGGCAATAAAGGTCTTGCCTGCGCAATAGAGCATGATCAACTCGACCTGCCCGTCCCGCTCGGCCGCCATGAACGCTTGCAACAGCCCGGCGCGCACGGCGTGACCGAGGGCATTGACCGGCGGGTTGTCGACCCGGATCAAGGCCACGCCTGCCTCGCGGGTCATTTGTACGACTGAAGTCATCGGACAGCTCCTCTTCTTGTATTTATGCGGCTTGCCAATCGATCGCGTTTCTCAGCGATGGGTCCACACCGGCTGGCGCTTCTGAGCGAAGGCCTGCATGCCCTCCTTCTGGTCCTGACTGGCGAAACTGGCGTGCATCAATCGCCGCTCGAACTGCACACCCTCGGCCAGGGTGGTTTCGAAGGCACGGTTGACCGCTTCTTTATTGAGTTTCACCGCGATCGCCGGGTGAGCGGCAATTTGCGCGGCCACGGCCAGGGCTTCATCCAGCAGGTCTGCCAGGGGCACCACACGACTGATCAAACCGCAGCGCTCGGCCTCATCGACTTCCATGAAGCGCCCGGTCAGGCACAGGTCCATGGCCTTGGCCTTGCCGATGGCGCGGGTCAGGCGCTGGGTGCCGCCGGCACCGGGCAACGTGCCGACCTTGACTTCGGGCTGGCCGAATCGAGCGTTGTCGGCGGCGATGACCATGTCGCACATCATCGCCAACTCGCAGCCCCCGCCCAGCGCCAGGCCGGCAACCGCGGCGATCACCGGCTTGCGGCAGCGGGTGACGGTTTCCCAGTTGGCCGTGACGAAATCCTCCAGGTACACATCGGCAAAACCCTTGAACTGCAATTCGCTGAGATCGGCACCCGCCGCGAAGGCTTTGTCGTTGCCGGTAATGACGACGGCCCGAATCCGCTCATCGGCCTCGAAGGCCAGCAGCGCCTGGCCCAGCTCGGTCATCAAGGCGTCATTGAGGGCGTTATGGACAGCCGGGCGATTCAAACGGATCAGGCCGACGGCTGCACGCTGCTCGACAAGGATATTCAGGAAAGCCATGTCACCCACCTCTTGTTATTCGGTATGGGTTTCGAATATATCCACAGAAAAAATTAAAGACAACATGTTGACGCATTAATTTTGAAAGCCTTATCTTCAGCTCATCGAAAGGGCAATACCAGATCGTAAGAAAACAACAATTCCAACCCTTAAGAGTCGATACTTATAAATGAACACCTGGACAGGCACACCACCAGATCGTCATCCGGAAGCGCCCACCACAAGCGCCATCAGTGACATGATCATTACAGATTACTGGGGTATACAGGTTGCACGAGGCAAAGATTGCCGCGCCCTGTCGAGCTACCAGGCAGGCGAGAACAATCCCGTCTCGTTTACCTACGGCGAACTGGATGCCGTGGTCACCCGCATGGGTGCCGGCCTGGCCGCCCTGGGTGTGGAAAAAGGCAGTGTGGTGTCCTGCCAGTTGCCCAACGGCTGGCAGATGACAGCCTTGTTCCTGGCCTGCGCCCGTGTCGGCGCGGTGTTCAACCCGCTGATGCCGATCTTTCGGGAACGCGAACTGCGCTTCATGCTCGGCCACGCCCGCAGTCATCTGCTGGTCGTGCCCAAGCACTTCCGGGGTTTCGATTACGCCAGCATGGCCGAAGACTTGCGCACCGACCTGCCGGAACTGCGCCATGTACTGGTTATAGGGGGGGACGGTCACAACAGCTTTGAACAGCAACTGCTCGAGCGGGAATGGGAAAAGGACCGCGATACCCAGGCGCTGTTCGCAGAACGACGCCCCCAGGCCGACGATATTCTCCAGCTGCTGTTCACTTCCGGCACCACGGGTGAACCCAAAGGGGTGCTGCACACCTCCAGGACCCTGCTGAGCAATATCATTCCTTATGCCGAGCGCCTGGGGCTTGGCCACGAAGACATCATCTTCATGGCCTCGCCCATGGCTCACCAGACCGGTTTTCTCTACGGCCTGCTGATGCCCATCTACCTCGGCGCGGCAGCGGTACTGCAAGACGTCTGGGATGCGCGCACCGCCATTAGGATCGCCGCCGCCGAGCGCCCTACTTTCACGATGGCCTCAACACCGTTTCTCGCCGATTTGATCGAGCTCGCACCGGACAATGGTGACGCGCTCACGAGCCTGCGTTTTTTTGTCTCGGCCGGCGCGCCCATTCCGGAAAGCCTGGTGGAAAAGGCTGGCAACAGCATCAACGCGAAAATCATCTCGGCCTGGGGCATGACCGAAACCGGCGCTTCCACCATGACGCGTCCGCAGGACGAACCCGAGCGGGCCATCTACAGCGACGGCGTGGTGCTGCCGCTCATGGATGTGCGGGTGGTCGATGATGCCGGGCTTGCGCTGCCAGCCGGCAGCGAAGGCCATCTTCAGGTCCGCGGCGCGAGCCTGTTCGTGGGTTACCTCAAGCGCCCCGATCTCTATGGCGTCGACGCGCAGGGCTGGTTCGCCACCGGCGATCTGGCCCGTATGGATGCCCAGGGCTACATCCGCATCACCGGACGAACAAAAGATGTCGTCATCCGCGGCGGCGAAAACATTCCGGTGGTTGAGGTGGAAAACCTGCTCTACAAGCACCCGGCCATTTCGGCGGTGGCCCTGGTGGGCTGCCCCGACGAGCGACTCGGTGAACGTGTCTGCGCTTACGTCACGTTGCATGACGGCTATACGGAGCTGAGCCTCGATGACGCGGTGACCTTTCTGCTCGAACACAGTCTGTCGCGCAACTATTTGCCCGAGTACCTGGAGGTGCTGCCTGCCCTGCCCCGCACGCCCTCCGGAAAGATCCAGAAATTCAAGCTGCACGAGCGGGCCGCGAACATTCGCATCGACCCGGCCAAACGCCGCTGATCAACACACTCGATACACGCAACTCAACTGACTTGGAGAATGCCCCCATGAAAGGCCTTAGTGGAAAAACCGTGATCATCACTGGCGGTGGCGGCGGCATCGGCCGCGCGGTGTGCCAGCGCTTCGCCGCCGAAGGCAGCCGGGTGGCGGTGCTGGATCGCGACAGCGCTGCGGCGCAGACCACCGTCGACCTGATCCGCGAAGCCGGTGGAAAAGCGGTCGCCTATGCCGCCGACATCGCCGACTACGACGCCATCACCCAGACCGTGGCGACCATCGAAAAAGACTTGGGTGTGCCGACCGTACTGGTCAACAACGCCGGGTTCGACCGCTTCATGCCATTCCTCAAGACCGAACCAAAGCTCTGGGAGCAGCTGATTTCGATCAACCTGACCGGCGCCCTGAACATGCACCACGTGGTGCTGCCGAAAATGCTCGAGGCCGGTGGCGGCAAAGTCATCAACATTGCCTCTGATGCCGCCCGCGTCGGCTCGTCGGGCGAGGCGGTCTACGCAGCCTGCAAGGCTGGCCTGGTGGGCTTGAGCAAAACCCTGGCGCGAGAGCTGGCAACCAAGAACATCAACGTCAACGTGGTCTGCCCCGGTCCGACCGACACCGCGCTGCTCAAAAGCGTGGCCGAAACCTCCAGCAACCCGGAAAAGCTCCTGGAAGCCTTCAAGAATGCCGTGCCGATGCGCCGCCTCGGCCAACCGGAAGACTATCCGGGAATCATCGCCCTGCTCGCCAGCGACGATGCCAATTTCATCACCGGTCAAGTCATCAGCGTGTCCGGCGGCCTGACGATGGCTGGCTAAGCCAGACGACACTCATAGGGGAGAGCATGCAATGAACTACGAAGACATCCTGTACCAGGAACTCAACGGTGTCGCGACCATCACCATCAACCGCCCCGAGCGCTACAACGCATTCCGCGGCCAGACCTGCATGGAGCTGCTTGACGCGTTCAACCGCGCCGGCTGGAACAAGGAAATCGGCGTCATCGTCTTCACCGGCGCAGGCGACAAGGCATTCTGCACCGGAGGCGACCAGGGCGCCCATGAAGGCCAGTACGACGGCCGCGGCCTGATCGGCCTGCCGGTCGAAGAACTGCAGAATCTGATTCGCGAAGTGCCCAAGCCCGTGATCGCAAGGGTCAACGGCTTCGCCATCGGTGGCGGGCACGTGCTGCACGTGGTCTGCGACCTGAGCATCGCCTCCGAAAACGCGGTGTTCGGTCAGGTCGGCCCCAAGGTCGGCTCGGTCGACCCGGGCTACGGTACCGCCTACCTGTCGCGCCTGATCGGCGAAAAACGCGCCCGCGAAATCTGGTACCTGTGCCGCAAGTACAGCGCCCGTCAGGCGCTTGACTGGGGGCTGGTCAACGCCGTGGTGCCCCACGAACAGCTCGATGAAGAAGTACAGAAGTGGTGCGAGGAAATTCTCGAGAAGAGCCCTACCGCGCTGTCCATCGCCAAGCGCTCGTTCAATGCCGACAGCGCCAACATCGGCGGCATCGGCGGCCTCGGCATGCAGGCCCTGAGTCTGTACTACGACACTGAAGAGTCCAGGGAAGGCGTCGCGGCGTTCAAGGAAAAGCGCAAGCCCGAGTTCCGTAAATTTTACAAATGCCCCCTGCGCCGGTAGCCATCGCGCTGCCGGCCCAGCACCCGAATGGCCTGGAGAGCATCATGAATTTCGCATTCACAGAACAACAAAATGCCATCCGCGACAGCGTTGCACGATTCAGCGCTGACGTCCTCGCCCCCGGTTACCGCCAACGGGACCGCGAGGGCCGCATCGAGCGTGAAGTCATTGCCCAAATGGGCGAAATGGGCCTGCTCGGCGGCGAACTGCCGGAGGAGTTCGGCGGCAGCGGCCTGGACTGTGTCACCGCCGGCCTGATCATCGAAGAACTGGCCCGTGGCGACTTCAACGTCGCGTACATCCCCCTGCTGACGTCGTTGAACGGCCAGATCATCGCCCGATACGCCGACGCCTCGCTGGCCCGGGAATGGCTGGGTGAAATGACGGCCGGGCGCAAGGTCGCCTGTATTGCCCTGACCGAACCCGGCGGCGGGTCCGACGCTGCCAGCTTGCGCCTGAAGGCCGAACTCAAAGGCGACGTCTATGTGCTCAACGGAGAGAAAACGTCTATCTCCATGGCCGATCAGGCGGATGTCGCCGTGGTCTTCGCCCGCACGGGCACCGTTGAGCAACGCGCCAGCGGTATCAGCGCTTTTCTGGTGCCCATGAACCTGCCGGGCATCAGCACCACCCGTTTCGAGGATGCCGGCGAGCGTGCCATTGGCCGCGGGTCGATTTTCTTCGATAACGTCGAAGTGCCGGTCAGCCATCGCCTGGGCGATGAAAACAAGGGGTTCAAACAGGTGATGCAGGGCTTCGACTACAGCCGCGCCCTGATCGGTCTGCAGTGCCTGGCGTTGGCCCAGCAGTCGCTGGATGAAACCTGGCAATGGCTGACCGAACGCAAGGCCTTCGGCCAGGCGTTGTCTTCCTTTCAGGGTTTGACCCACCCACTGGCAGAATTGCAGACCTACGTGCATGCTGCGCGCCTGCAGTGCTATTACGCCTTGTGGCTCAAGGATAATAAGCAGCCGCACAATGCCGAGGCGGCCATGAACAAATGGTGGGGACCGAAACTGGCGTTCGATGTGGTCAAGCAGTGTCTGCTGGCCCATGGGCACACCGGTTACGGCGAGGACCTGCCGTTCGCCCAACGCTTGCGCGATGTACTTGGCCTGCAAATCGGTGACGGCACCGCGCAGATCATGAAAAATATCATCGCGCGCGAATTTGTCCCCAACTGATGCCCTGCCTGCTCCGCCAGGCCGGGCGCTCATACAGCCGCGCTCGTCCTTACGGAGCCGACAAGGAACATTGATGAACAATAGCGATACCCGATCCGTACCCAATACGCTGTTTTTCCGGTTGTTCCAGACCGGTAACGTGCTGCAAAGGCAAGTCCAGAAAGAGATGGGCATCAGTACGGTGCAATGGGCCGTGCTCGGCGCACTGTCACGCGAACGTTATGAAGGGGGTATTTCGTTCTTTGAACTGACCGAATACCTGTTCGTCAGTCGCCAGAGCCTGGACGGTGTACTCAAACGCATGGAGCGCGACAACCATGTGCTGCGCGTGCCCCACCCGGATGACGGACGTGCCCGCCTGGTGCAGTTGACCGATACCGGCAGGGCATTCTGGGACTCTCTGCAGGAGCGGATCCAGGCGTTTTACCAGCAGGCATTGAAAGGCTTCAGTTTCGACGACAGCGTCAGCCTGCTGCATTACCTCAACAAACTACAGGGCGATATGGCCGCCATATCGCTCGGTAGCGAGCAGCAAGACGACGAGGCGCAGTAGGCTGATCCCAACCTTCCTGCCCTCGCCGAAGCGTCATTGTTCATAAAACCCTGAACAGCCCTTTCCAGGGGCTGGCTGAACAACAAAAACAACTCACGGCAGGCAGGAACATCACATCATGCGTATAGCCAATCCCGTCACTGGGCATCTGGCCGGGCCGACTCGCGCCCGGTATTCCTTGAAAGCCACTTGTGTGTCTGCGTTATTGCTCGCGACACAGGCCCATGCAGACCTGGTCGCCGACAGTCACTTGAGCCTGGACACACGAAATTTCTACATGAATCGCGATTACCGGGATGCGGGTCTGTCCGACGGACCGCGCCATGATGGCAAGCCCCAGAGCAAGGCCGAAGACTGGGCACAAGGCTTCATTTTGCGCGGTAACTCCGGGTTCACCGAGGGTACGGTCGGCGTTGGCCTGGATGTCCTGGGGCTGGTCGGCGTCAAGCTCGACTCCGGCGGCGGCAGCAGTGGTACGGGTGTCCTGCAGCGCAATCAACGGACCGGCGAGCCCGTCGACGAGTACAGCTTCCTGGCGCCGACCGCCAAGCTCAAAGTCGCCAAGACCCTGGTCACCCTCGGCAACCACGAACCGGTCATGCCCGTGTTGTTCCGCAATGACACACGCCTGTTGCCACAAACCTATCAGGGTGGCCAGGTCGTCTCCACTGACATCCAGAACCTGAGCCTCACCGCCGGACAGTTTCGCCAGGCCCATCAGCGCGACTCGTCCGACTACGAAGACATGCGCATGGCGGCCGATGGCTCCACCGGCGGCGTGCCCACAGACCGTTTCAACTACGCAGGCGCGACCTACGCCCTCCAGCCCAATCTCAGCGCCACGTTTTACCGCGCCGAACTGAAGGACAATTACAGCCAGAATGCCGCCAGCCTTTTATACAAGTCGGCCCTGACCGAAAGCGTCAACCTCAAGGCCGACCTACGCTACTTCGGCAGCGATAACGAAGGCCATACCAACGTCGACAACCGCTATTTGGGTGGCATGTTCACGGTGAGCAGCCGTGGCCATTCCCTGGGCCTTGGTTATCAGAACCAAAGTGGTGACACCGGACTTCCCTATCTGTTGGTTGCCGATCCCTGGGCCTTGAACAACGGCACTTACCAACCCTTTGTCCGGGCCAGGGAAGACTCCTGGCAATTGCGCTATGACTATGACTTTGCTCCCATGGGCCTGCCCGGACTGACATTGATGACCCGCTATATGCGAGGCAACGATTTCGAGATTCGAGGCGTTGCGGCCAAAGAGTGGGAGCGCAATACCGACATTGCCTACGTGATCCAGAGCGGGCCTTTACGAAACCTGAGCCTGCGCTGGCGCAATGTCACTTATCGCGGCAGCGAAACGACCGATGTGGATGAAAATCGCCTGATCGTCGCCTACACGTTCAAGTTCTGGTAGGCCGAGGTTTACGCCCATTGTCCCGGAACTGAATTCAGACAGACGTGGCATCGCCACAACCCGGGTGAGGGAGCCTGCTCCCTCGCCACGGTTCACTCGCCGTTCCAACTATCCTTGACTGACGGATATCAGGAGCCACCGGTGATGCCTTCGATAAAGCTGCACGCCGCACAGCGCGACGATCTGGAAACCATTGAATGCCTGATGCAGTTCTATACCTATGACTTCAGCGAGTGGTTGCCGTTGAAACTGGCTGAACACGGTTTTTTCAACATCCTGCCCCTGACCGATTACTGGCGAAAACCCGCGACCCGGCCATTTCTGATCAGGGTGGACGGGGAATTGGCCGGGTTCGTGACCGTGGACGATGAAACCCATCGGCCCGGTATCGAGCACAACATCGGTTACCTGTTCGTGACCCGGCGCTTTCGTGGTCAGGGTGTCGCGAAGTTTGTCGTTTCCACCCTCTTGAGCCGTTTCCCCGGTCAATGGCAGATTTTCCACATCGAGGCGAACCAACCGGCGCGACTGTTCTGGGCTGCGGTCATGCCCGATCTCACGGGTGGCGGGTACAGCCTGCATCACCCGTCGATTGGCGGTTATCCATGCACCCTTTACCGCTTTGAAAAATCGCCACCTTCGCCAGCACCAGGCCCAATCCCGTAGAACCGCCAAAGGCTCAGATCCCGGCGATCCATCCGCCCCACAGCCCCCCACAGCCTTTGCGCTAATTCCAAACAGCTTTGTCAGACAATATGTAGTGACGAAAAATATTCACTACAAAACCGTTGACGCCTTCGATTTGCCCTTGCATGATGCAGACGTCTCCCCGATCGGGAGTACACGCAACACGCTTGAGCAAGCTCGTCTGACCGCCGAGCTGTTTTTTCCGGATACACCCTGCCCACAAGGCAGATTGAAGAAGCTGACCTGGCCCGAACGTCCAGTACAAGGACGAGAAGCGCTAGCGATCCATCCTCATGACGCTTGTGCCCGACCCTGAAAACGTCGGCAGTGGCCTGAAGGTATTCGCTGCTTCTCTTCGTTGTGACGCTAACGCGTAGCAGTTATTCAACACGACTACATGCAACAGATGCGGGACCCCGTCGAATATGGCGGACGACTGCTGACGTCCTGGTTTCGGTGCCAGGGATCAACTAACCGATGGGCTACTTGTATTAGCGAATCAACTTTGAAAGATCACCAAATGGTCAAGGGGTTTTAAAATGAATCTGAACAATCAACCAACTATCGAAGAACTGGCTCGTATGTTCGCTGCGCAAAAAGACAGCCACGACAGCCATATTCTGTGGATCAGCAAGTCGGGCCAGGTTCATATCGACTGCCTGTCGCCACATGCCCATGAAACGGAGTTTGACCAGAACAACCAGAACCTGCTCGCCCGACTGAAGATGTACCGTCGCGGCCAGGGCTATGTCGGCAAGAAAGCAGCGGCCGACAAGGACTTCATCGGTAATGTTCTGCAAACGCTGAAACAGACCTGGGCATCGATGCAGAACCAGAACGAAGTTCGGGTGATTGACCGGTTCTACTGATCAGCAAGCGTCATCACTGACTGACCCATAAAAAAGGGCCTGCTCCCGATAAGGAGCAGGCCCTTTGTTTATGCCTGGCAGACCGCAACGGCCGCCGCGTCAGGCGTTTTTAACGTTTCACCGACAGATTCGTCTGGGTCATGCGGCTACGGATGGTGAACACGCCATCGCCCGAGAGAATCGCGCTACGGGCAAACAGGCGTCCGCTTTCCCAGTTCGACAGGCCCAGCTCGGGCTTGTTGAGCGCGTACTGGCCATCGACCCAACGGGTAATCCCGTTGCCGACAAAGGGCGCGTTGACCGCATTGTAGAAACGCTCCTGGGTCGCCGCGTCTTCGCTGAGCAGCGATACGGTGAACTGAGGGCTGTAGCGATTGAACAAGGCGATGGCGCTGTCCAGGTCGTCAACGATCTTCAGGCTCACTTCCGGGGTTTCTTCCCATTCCCACTCGCGGCCCAGTTGCTCTTCCGGCAGCGGCTCGGCCAGGGGCTCGGTGCGATAGCCTTCAGCGCGGTAGACCTCGACGGTCGCGTTTTGCCACTCCGCTGGCAGATAGGCTTCGCTGCCTTCTACGATGTGCAACTTGCAGCCCTGGCCCCGTGCCTTGCCGGCCTGTTGCAGTGCGTCCAGAAACAGCGGCACCAGTTCGGCGGCGCGGTCGCGATGGATCAGGCAGACATTGAGGGTATTGCAGACCTTGCGGTCGAGGGAGTTGCGCACCACCGCGGCGAAACGTGTGGCGTCGGCGTCGCTGTGGGCGATCAACCAGGCGCCGCCGGTGCCGTGCAGGCTGACGGCGGTGCCGGCCTGTTGCGCGATGCTGCCCAACTGGCTGACGGCACGACCTGAACCCCGGGCCACGGCCAGCGATAGACGGCGGTCGGCAAACATCGCCCAACCGGCGGCATGATTGACGCTCTCCACCAGCGACACCGCACCGGTCGGCAGGCCGGCGTCGGCCAGCGCCGGATTCAACGCGTGAGTGACAATGGCCTGGGCCGTGCCCAAGGCATCACTGCCAATGCGCAGTACGGCAGTGTTACCGGTGCGCAGCACACCGGCGGCGTCGGCGAAGACGTTCGGCCGGCCTTCGAAGACGAACGCGACAATGCCCAGCGGCGAAACCACCTGCTCGACTTTCCAGCCGTCATGCTCGACGCAGCTGACCACTTTGCCACGGGTGGCCGCGGCATCGCGCCAGGCGCGCAGGCCGGCGATCATGTCGCGACGCATGCGCTCATCGGCCAGCAAACGGGTGGTCGAACGACCGCGAGCCTTGGCCCGTTCGATGTCGGCCAGGTTGGCCGCCTCGATCAAGGCCCAGCAGTCCGGGGTCTCCAGACGTTGGGCAAACAGATCGAAGAAGGTGCTGATCGCCTGATCCGACACCGCCGACAACGCGGTAAACGCCGCTTCGGCACGGGCAATCGCGACGGACGCCGCCTGCTGGTCAGCCACCGGAATCAGCAGCAGTTCACCGCTGACCTGCTCCACCAACAGATGGTCACCGGGCTGGAAGCGTGCCGCCAGTTCGGGGCTGACCACAGTGACACGATTACCGGCGAAAGGGATCGGCGTGCCAGCGACTAGACGTTCGAGCGCGAGAGACATGAAGCAGTATCACCATGCAATGGGCGGGCGGAAAATGTATAGCAAAAGTCCCTGAGCGTCATCCGCCGCTGGCCGGCACCGATGATCGTAAAACCCTCTGCCCGGGCCCGGCCCGCCTACGCTTAAAGCGCGTACCCGCGTTTCCTGTTTTCGACGGAGGCCGTCATGAGCGATGAATTCACCGGCCATGGCGCAGCGCTTGACGACGAAGGAATGGAAAATGCCCTGGATCTGGCCAAAGTCAGCGCTGCGCAACTCTGGGCTGTGCTAGCAGTAGAAACCTCCGGCAACGGATTCTTTTCCGACCGGCGCCCGAAAATTCTTTACGAACGTCACGTCTTCAGCCGCCTGACCCATCAGGCGTTTGACGCACAACACCCCGATATCAGCAGCAAATCCCCCGGCAGCTACGGCGCAACGGGAGCGCATCAATATGATCGGCTGAATCAGGCCATCAGCCTGAACCGCAACGCGGCCCTGCAAAGCGCTTCCTGGGGACTGGGCCAGACGATGGGCTTCAATTTCGCCGCAACGGGGTCGGCGGATGTCGAGGCGATGATCAAGCGCATGGTTGCATCCGAAAACGAACAACTGCTGTGCACCGTGAACCAACTGATCGAAGGGGGGGTCGGTCGCGGCGCTGCGGGCCAGGGACTGGGCGAACTTCGCCCGTCGTTACAACGGCCCCAACTACGCCATCAACAACTACGACTTGAGACTCAGCGCCGCGTATCAAAAGTTCTCATATGGGGGCACGCCGGACCTGCGCATCCGCATGGCGCAAACCTACCTCACGTACCTGGGCTGGCACCCTGGCGCCATCGACGGCATCGTCGGCAAGCAGACCCGTGACGCAATGAACCTGTTCCAGGCCAACGAAGGACTGGACTCGACCACGGTGCTCAACGACGAAACCCTGGAACATTTGCGCAGCCGGGTCCTGGCGTTATCGGACTGACTCGATGCCCACGCAAACTGCCCCGCAAGTGCGCCAGGGCATGTCGCTGAACGGGGCCGGTTAACAATGTGGGAGCTCGCTCCCACAAGGGCATTGCCCTGGTTTAACGTTCTGCGATGTACGTATCAAAGTGTGTACAGCCCTGCCCCAGACACACCCCGCACTTAAAACCCCACCCCAAAGACACACCGCAGATACACCCGGTTGATGAAATGCGCCTGTCGATTGGCCAAGCCGATCCTTGCGCCGAACGGGCGCACAGTCGCCCGACATCCCTGATCTGTAGGAGATCCATGTCCATGAACACTTTCATTTCATCCACCGTCAAAGGCCTGCACCTGAACCTTGACCGCGCCGGCACCTGGATCGCGCCTTTGACCCTGCGGATTTTTCTGGCCTGGGAGTTTTTCGAATCCGGTCTGGAAAAATTCAATGGCGAAAACTGGTTCGCCGACATCCAGGACCGCTTCCTGTTTCCGTTCAACCACCTGCCGGCCACGTTGAACTGGGAACTGTCGATGTGGGTGGAATTGATCTGCGCCCTCGCCTTGCTGGTGGGCCTGGCCACACGCTTTTCGGCGATCAGCCTGATCGTGGTCACCATCGTCGCCACCGCCGTTGTTCACTGGCCGGCCGATTGGTCGACCTTGAGCGACCTGGCCCAGGGTTACTCGATCACCAACAAAGGCTACGGCAACTTCAAACTGCCGCTGATCTACCTCGCCGCGCTGGTACCACTGGTGCTGTCAGGCCCTGGCAAGTTCAGTCTCGATGCGCTGCTGGCCCGATGCTTCTGGCGCCGAAGCCCTGTCTAAATCAACACCTGTAGGAGCCAGCCTGCTGGCGATGGACTCAAGTACGCCGCGTTCATCCAGATCACGCGCGTTATCGTTGACGTCCATCGCGAGCGAGCTCGCTCCTACAAGAGACCATGCCCAGGCATGGGTCACGCAATTCCTGTAGGAGCCAGCCTGCTGGCGATGGACTCAAGTACGCCGCGTTCATCCAGATAACGCGCGTTATCGTTGACGTCCATCGCGAGCGAGCTCGCTCCTACAAGAGACCATGCCCAGGCATGGGTCACGCAATTCCTGTAGGAGCCAGCCTGCTGGCGATGGACTCAGGTACGCCGCGTTCATCCAGATCACACGCGTTATCGTTGACGTCCATCGCGAGCGAGCTCGCTCCTACAGAGGTCAATCAGCGGCAAATCGGGCAAATAATCGTCCATTCAGGCCAAGCTCCGTGCCTGATTGGGTCTATACATAACTGTACGCAGTGGGCCGACAACAAGAGGCACAGGCCGTGGACAGCAAGGGTTCGGGCACGAACCTGGCCTTTTGGTTGCCAGGCAGTGCAGTCATCCTGAGTCTGGTGGTATCGATGTTCGCCCTCAACCGCGAACCCTTCCTCGAACCGCGCCCCATCGGTGCGCAGTTCCAGGCGCAGCTGCCTATCGAAGCACGGCTCTGGCAGGATCCTTTCGACGCGGTGGAGCGCTATCGCAAAAAGCTCGGCGACAGCAAAAACCCCGATGCCGAGAACGTGTGCAGCCCCGACCTTTCGCCACTGTCCGGCGCAAAACAGGCGCCCGATATCATGGTCGCGCTGGTCGAGGGCGGCCCCTATGCCGATGAGGTCGAGCGACGCCGGCGCATTCGCTATGCCTTGCTCGCCGGCTTCAAGAATTCCCATCGGGTGCCGGATCAGGAGCAGTACATCCACTGCCTGAGACTCGCCGACAACCTGTCCCCCGATGCGCCGCAGAAAAACGCTTTCGTCGACGCGCCCTACGAAGTGTTCATCTCCAACCCCTTCGATCCGCCGACCGCGCTGGAAGGCGCCTCACCACCTGCGGACCGCACGATCGTGTTCTGGCTGAAACAGGACGCCCTCGGTCCGACGCCGTTGCAAAACCTGGAAACCCTGCGCCAGACCCTGAACCACAAAGTCGCTGCGGCGTGCGCGCCAATAGGCTGCTCCGAACAACCGGAACGCGCCGTGCTGAAGGTCATCGGCCCTTCGACCTCGACCGTGCTGCGAGACATGTTCCAGGACCAGGACATCGGCAAGGCCACGCCGAATGTCGAAATCTACTCGCCGCTGGCCACCGCCGATAACGAAACGCTGGATCGCGGCTACCAACGGCTGTCGCCGCCGCTGGTCAATCGGCAACCCATGAAGTTGCTGCGCACCGTCAGCGACGACGGCACCATGACCCAATTGATGCTCGACGAGCTGAAGCTGCGCCGCGTCGATCCGGCCGCCGGCGTGCGTTGTAGCGACGGTACCCAGCGCCGGGTCGATTCACCCTGCACGCGCACGCTGCGGCGCAGCGACAACCGCATCGCCTTGATTTCCGAGTGGGACAGTTTCTACAGCCGCGCGCTGATCGAAAGCTTCAAGCTGCAAGTGGCCCGGGACGCGCACCTCAATGACAGCGAAAAGAACCAGCGCGAAGCGGTCGACCAATGGATTTTGCGCTTCAGCTATTTACGCGGCCTGGATGGGCGCCTGCCGGAGGAGTCGGCGAGCACCGACAAGACCGCCAGCAGCGATGCCGGCAAAAACACACTGGGCAGCCCCCCGATCGACCTCAGCCCGCTGGAAAAGGCCGACGGCAATTCTCAGCTCGACTACCTGCGGCGCCTGGCCGACCACATCGCCCGCGAGGACGAGGCCTATCGACGCAATGGCGAAAGCGGCATCGGTGCCATCGGCATCCTGGGCGTCGATGCCTACGACAAGCTGCTGGTGTTGCAGGCACTCAAGAGCCGGATGCCCTACAAACTGTATTTTTCCACCGACCTCGATGCCCGCATGCTGCAACGGGGCCAGGCGCAGACCACCCGCAACCTGATCCTGGCGGCCCCTTACGGCCTCACCCTGACTCGCGCCCTGCAACAAGACGTGCCGCCGTTCCGCGACAGCCTGCAAAGCGCGGTGTTTGTCTCGGTGCTGGCGGCGCTGGCGCCGCAGTCGTTCGAGGTCAAGCGCGCGAAGTTCGACTATTCCAAATCGGAGCTGCTGTCGCCGGGCATTTATGAAGTCGGCATCAGTGGTTTCATTCCACTGGCGACCCGGCTTAGCGCCTCACGCCCGGTCAATTGCCAGGCGCCGACCCAATCGCAATCCGATCGCGGCATCCGCCCCCACGACCTGATGGCCCTGCGCTGCCTCCAGGACCCTTCGCCACCGCCCTACCCCGAACCATCGCCGTCGATCCGCGAGCGTTTCAAACAAACCCAGTCCTTTTTCTGGGCCGGGCCGCTGACATTCTCCTTGCTGATGATTGCCAGTTTTATCCTCTGGTGGCGGATCGAAGGTCCGCAGGACGAGCACGACACGCGGCTGGCCTGGGTGCGCGGCGTGCCGATCAGCCTGTTCATGGTCGCGGCGGTGTGCGCCTTCATCGCCACACGGTTTTGGCATGCGGAGTTTCTCTGGTTCACCTTCGTGTTGATCCTGCTGGGCATCCTGTCATTGAACCTGACCCGGCGTTCCACCCGAAAACTGGCGCTGGCCGAAGATCCGATGGCCAGTCCTGTCCCGGCCTCCTACGACGCCTGGGTCTGGTACATCGTGGTCCCGCTGGTGATGTTCATCCTCGCGCTGATGCTGGCGTACCAGATGCGCAGCATCCTGACCGACAACGGCCTGGGCGAGCCGATGTTCCTGTTCGAAGGCATCAGTGCCTGGCCGACCGTGGCGTTGCGCTTGCTGGCGGTGCTGATATCCATCTCGGCATTGACCTGGGGCTGGCGCAAGTTGCGCATCAACCGCGCCGAGATCGAAACCACCTTCCATTTGCGCCTGCACATGCGCAAATACGAGATGACCTTATGGGGTCAGGTCCGACGCTTGCTGCGCCGAGGCAAAGGCTGGAGCGTGCGGCGCTGGTGCAATGAACTGGGTCACTGGTTGCTGCTGATATTTTTCCCGTTGATGAGCGCCAGCGAAGACTGGTCAAAACCCTGTGCGTCGGCCCAGGTCAATTGCACCGACGGGCGCAAGATGATCTCCATTGCAAGGTTCTGGGGTGAGCATTGCATCTGTGGTTCATTCGGTGCGCGCATGCTGCGGGCGGGACTCGCGACCTGGTTTTACGTGGTCGTGACCAGCGTGCTGTTTGTCGTCTGGCCCATGGAAGGCATGCCCGTTCGCGGTCAATCGATCTGGTGGCTGGTGAGCTGGCTGATTCCCACCCTGACCTTCCAGGTGTTGGTGTTCTGGGTCATGGACGCCAATCTGCTGTTGACCCGATTTATCCGCCATCTCAGCGAGCATCATGCGATCTGGCCGGGGTCGTTGCAGGCCGAGCACAAGAAAATCTTCGGAACGCTCAAGCACCCCTGCATCGATGAGTGGGTGGATATGCAGCTGATCGCCAAGCGCACCTCGGCCGTCAACCGACTGATCTACGCGCCGACGGTGGTCATGTTGATCCTGGTGGCTTCGCGCAGCAGCCTGTTCGACAACTGGCCGACACCGCCCGGCCTGGTCATTTCGTACCTGGTCACGGCGCTGTTGCTGCTCGGCTCCGCGCTGTCGCTGCGACGCGCCGCCGAAAAGGCCCGCACCCGGGCCTTGCAACGACTCGACGCCTACCTGCTGGAAACCCAGGAAACCACGCCCTGCTACGGCAAGTTCAAGATGATCCGCGAGCGGGTGGCGACGCTCAATACCGGCTCCTTCTCACGCTATGCCGAAGACCCGCTGATCAAGGCCTTGCTGTTGTCGCTGACCGGGATTGGCGGTTCGGCGATTGTCGATGCTTTGAATTTTGCGAAGTTCTAAGGGGTATCCCCTTGGACCGGAAGCCTTGCGATTGCTGTTGCGCAGCAATCGCAAGGCTCATGTCCCCTGATTATTTCACCGCGACTGGCGTCCATTCGAACCGATAGGACCTGGGGGACGGTCCTGGCTGGCATTGACCGTTATCGGCATCGGCGCCGACGAGCGACCACTGTGCACGGGAGTTCTCGCCCAGTTCATGGGCGGCCTCGGGCTTGAAGCACCGGGTCAGGACTTCGCCCGGCACCAGGGCATAATCCTGAGGATGTTCACGCAGCCATTGTGCGGCCCTTTCGACCGTGGAGTTGTCCATGCCGAAATGCACGATTGGCTGGCGGGCGAACAACCAGTGCCCCTCCTCCCAATTGACCAGCACCAGGTCCGCACCGTGGCTCATGGTCGCGGCCTGGGCCATGATCGCCTGATCCGGATTGACGCCATCGGCGAACGGTTCGATAAACCCGCGGGCGAACCACAGCACGAACCAGCCCGCCACCAGGGCCGGAAATACCCGGCGCAGGCGCGGACGCCGCTTGAACCAGCGCTGCAGCAGCCAGGGAATCAGCGGCGCAGCCGCCAGTACCAGCCCCGGTAGCGCCGGGTAGATGTACAACTTGCGTTTACCGGCACTGATGCAAAAGAACAGCACCACCAGCGCCACCCAACCGAGCAGCACCAGCACCCGGCCGTCACGCTTTTGCAGCTGACGGCGCCAGGCTGGCACCAGCCATGGCAAGGCCAGTACCAAAGGCAGCCAGTATTGCGGAATGACGTTGGTGAAGAAGTACCAGAACGGTTCACGGTGATGCCACGAGTTGGCGTAGCGTCCGGCGGTCTGGCGCAGGAGGATTTCCCGGGCATAGGCCACCTCGTCAGCGGAGCCATTGAGCACGATGGACAACGCCATGGGCAACAGCCAGACCGCGATCGCCGCCAGCATCACCAGCAACCCGAGCCACCATTTGCGCGCCTGGCCCGGCATGGCCACCACGCCCGGCCAACCCTTGCGCACCGCATAGGCATAAGGGATCAGCATCAGCGCCGGCAGAAAGCCCACGCCTTTGGTGATCACGCCGATGCCCATGGCGGCGCACCCCACATAGAACCAGCGCCATGCCGGGCCCAGGAACAGATGACGGGCCAGGCCGTAGAGGCCCAGCGTGGTGAACAGAATCAGAAAGCTGTCGATTTGCCCGGTGCGCAGGATGCTGTAGGTCTGGTAGGTCGCCAGGTACAACAGCGCGGCAATGCGCCCGATGCGCTGGTTCCACAGCCGGCGGCCGAGGTCATAGACCATCGCCGTGACGGTCACCGCAGAAAACAGCCCCGGAATATACAACGCGATGTTGGGTTTACCCGTGAGCCAGGTGAAGAACGCCACCGTCCACATGAAGATCGGCGGCTTGTCGCCGTAGATTTCTGCGGCGCGGTGTGGAATCAGCCACGAACCGTTTTGCAGCATCTCCAGGGCCACGCCGAGGAAACGTTCTTCATCGACGTTCTGCGCTTGACGCAGCCCCAGGCCGGCACCGACCAAAAACAGGGCGAGCAGCATCAGGCCCAGGCATTCGACGCGGGGCGACAGGGTTCGACGCATGATTTAGTCCTTGAGGTGTTTGCTTTTCGCAATCAATTGCAGGTTGCGCAGATACACGATGGAGCCAAAGGCCTGACCGGCAATGAACACCGGGTCCTGTCGGTAAATGGCGTAAGCAAACAGCAAGGTGCTGCCGACAATACTCAAGTACCAGAAGCTCACCGGAATCACGCTGCGTTTTTTGTACTCGCTGTACAGCCACTGCAGAACGAAACGGCCGGTGAACGCAATTTGCCCGGCAAAGCCGACCACCAGCCACAGCACTTCGCGCGACAGGGTCATCCCTCGATCTCCTGGGCATGGGTGTTCAGCCGCGTGCGCTTGATCAACCACCACACCCCGAAGAGGTCGAGAATGCCGACAAGGGCGCGGTCGATATTTCCGTACTTGGACAC
>NZ_JAFEHE010000022.1:0-105713 GCF_016887925.1 Pseudomonas sp. MIL9
GCCGAGGCCGAAGTGCCTTACGACCAGGTGTTCGAGATGGAAGACATCAACTCCGAGTTCGGTCAGGCCGACGTGGTCCTGGTGTTGGGCGCCAACGACGTGGTCAACCCGGCCGCGAAGAACGATCCGAAATCGCCGATTGCCGGCATGCCGATCCTCGAAGCGTTCAAGGCCAAGACCATCATCGTCAACAAACGCTCGATGGCCAGCGGCTATGCCGGCCTGGACAATGAACTGTTCTACTTGGACAAGACCATGATGGTGTTCGGCGACGCTAAGAAGGTCATCGAAGACATGGTGAAGGCTGTCGAGTAATCCTCTCCGGCAACGCAAACGCCCCGACTTGTCGGGGCGTTTTCATTGGTGAAGATCGTCGGACAAACCGTCGCTTTGTTACCGATTCAGTAACAGTGTTTTGTTTAAAGCATCCGGAATGGACGGCCCTTTTGCGACCTTGGTAGCGGGACGTGAACCTTCAAAATTCACTAGACTGCACATCCTGCTACCCGTTTCCCGAGATAACAATCCATGTACCGTGACCGTATTCGCCTGCCTTCGTTGTTGGATAAAGTGATGAGCGCCGCCGACGCCGCCGCTCTGATTCAGGACGGCATGACCGTCGGCATGAGCGGCTTCACCCGCGCCGGCGAAGCCAAAGCCGTACCCCACGCATTGGCCGAACGGGCCAAGGTCACGCCGCTGAAAATCAGCCTGATGACCGGCGCCAGCCTGGGCAACGACCTCGATAAACAGCTTACCGAAGCCGGCGTATTGGCGCGGCGCATGCCGTTTCAGGTGGACAGCACCCTGCGCAAGGCGATCAACGCCGGCGAAGTGATGTTCATTGACCAACACCTCTCGGAAACCGTCGAACAGCTGCGCAACCAGCAACTGAAGCTGCCGGACATTGCCGTGATCGAGGCGGTGGCGATCACTGAACAAGGGCATATCGTGCCGACCACCTCGGTGGGCAACTCGGCCAGCTTCGCGATTTTCGCCAAACACGTGATCGTCGAGATCAACATGGCGCACCACTCGAATCTCGAAGGCCTGCACGACATTTATATCCCGACTTATCGTCCGACCCGCACGCCGATTCCGCTGGTCAAGGTCGACGATCGCATTGGCAGCACCGCCATTCCGATCCCGCCGGAAAAAATCGTCGCGATCGTGATCACCAACCAGCCCGACTCGCCATCCACCGTGCTGGCGCCGGACGCTGAAACCCAGGCCATCGCCGACCATCTGATCAGCTTCTTCAAGCAGGAAGTCGACGCCGGGCGCATGACCAACAAGCTCGGCCCGCTGCAGGCCGGCATCGGCACCATCGCCAACTCGGTGATGTGTGGCTTGATCGACTCACCCTTCGAAGACCTGACGATGTACTCCGAAGTGCTGCAGGATTCGACGTTCGACCTGATCGATGCCGGCAAACTGAGCTTTGCTTCGGGCAGCTCGATCACCTTGTCGAGCCGTCGCAACGCCGATGTGTTCGGCAATCTGGAACGCTACAAGGACAAACTGGTGCTGCGCCCCCAGGAGATCTCCAACCACCCTGAAGTGGTGCGTCGACTCGGCATCATCGGTATCAACACCGCGCTCGAATTCGACATCTACGGCAACGTCAACTCCACCCACGTCTGCGGCACGCGGATGATGAACGGCATTGGCGGCTCGGGCGATTTCGCGCGCAACGCGCACCTGGCCATCTTCGTGACCAAGTCGATTGCCAAGGGCGGAGCCATTTCCAGCGTAGTGCCGATGGTCAGCCACGTTGACCACACCGAACATGACGTCGACATTCTCGTCACCGAAGTCGGCCTGGCGGACTTGCGCGGCCTGGCGCCTCGGGAGCGAGCTCGCGTGATCATCGATAACTGTGTGCATCCGGACTATCGCGAAGCGCTCAATAACTACTTTTCTGCCGCTTGCGCCCTTGGCGGCCACACGCCACACATCCTGCGTGATGCCCTGAGCTGGCACATCAACCTGGAAGAAACCGGGAAAATGCTCCCGGCGTAATGGATACAGATAGCCGCTGACGCAAACACAGTTTCGTCAGCGGACTACCTTCACGCACTATCCCTTCAAAAACTGTACTGCTGTACCGGTCATTTCCTACCGAATCGGCCTACTCCCCCGCTCAAAATCAGCAAAATCGCGCCACAATGGTGCAGACAAGTACAGTTGCCTCAATTTAGACCAGTACACCCCCCTTAAACAGTTAACTGAGCCATCACAATACAGGTGAACTGTATCTACAGAGACTAGGCAAACGAGAGGATCATGGGCACCAGTTAAACCACTACCTAATGCCGCCACAAGCGGAAGGATGAGCACCATGGAACGTACAATCAGTTCCGATCTGTTTCTCGAAAACACTGCTGCAAAAACCCAGGCTTCCATGCCTCTGCGCGTTATCGCCAACCTGATGCTGTGGCAGCGCCGCATCTCCAGCCGCCATCAACTGGCTCGTCTGGATTCGCGTCTGCTGGCCGATGCCGGGATCAGCGAAGCACAACGCTACGAAGAGCTGAGCAAGCCGTTCTGGCGCTAAGTTAGCGTCGCTGGCTCTGACCTGCAGGGTCCACCGCCAGCAACCCGAATTGAAAAAACAAAACCCGTCGTGGGAAACCACGACGGGTTTTGTCGTTTAGGGTCATTAAATACGGCCACACAGTAGAGGTAGCGTCAGACAAGTACAGTTATGTAAAAACCAAAACTGAACCAGTACAATTTAGGCGCATTGTGTCTGTCATGGAAGCAGCCTCGGTATCACGCTAGGGCCTCTATTCAGCACAAGGGACTGCGCCATGAATCACTTGGTAGATGCGCCTGCTTCCACGCTTCAATCAACCCCACGTTCACACGGGTTTCGTAGACTCTTGAGAGGGCTCTGCAATAGCCTTGAAAGGGCCAGAACCCGGCGATTACTCGGCCAACTCGATGATCGGCAACTCTCGGACGCGGGGATCAGCCATGCCGATCGTGTCAGCGAACTGGACAAACCGTTCTGGCGCTAATGCTCCACTCGAACGGACAGCACTGTGCTAACTGCCCCTCGCGGGCCTAATATCAAACCAGAACGTGGCGAACGCCGAATGCCTGGCGTCTGACTATTCAGGCACCGCGCCATCTTTCAATCGATTTACCCAAAGGAGTTACACCATGTCCCGTCTTCGTCTGCTCAGCGCTGCAGCCCTGCTTGCCGTGGCTGCCAATTCCCACGCCACCAGCTTCATCGTGACCACCGATGCGGTCGTCAACGCGCTCAAGGCCACGTCCGATGCGACCACCGATGTCGTCTCGTCGTCGTTCAAGGATAACAAGATCGTCCTCGCTGCCCGTGACGACGCGGCGAGCTTTGTTGCCACTGAAGGCGCGATCCGCGGCGTAAAACTGGAAAGCGCACTCGACTACATTCGTCATCAGGCGCCACAACTGAATGCAACCGACGCGCAACTGGCGCAAGCGATTCTGACTATCTAAGCGGGAGCGGGACACGCCAGTCGTGTCCCAATATTTCGAAGCTGGCTCTGGACCGGGGCTTACGCTAGCCTTGGGACTCACATTCGACTGTCGAGTCTCATGCGTTTTCTTTCAAATCTGTTTATCTCTCCGGTACTTCTCGCGGCCATCTACTCAGGTTCGGCCCAGGCTTTTGACGCCTTTAACCTGTCTACGCAAGGCACGGTCGCCAGCGGTTACGCCACAAGCATGGTGACCTCCGCGCCCTTCGACCATAAACTGCTGCTCGCCGCCCGGGATGACGCTGCAGCATTCATCGCCAGTGACGGCCAACTGAGAGGCGCACAGCTGGAATCGGCCCTGAATTACCTGCGCCGGACCCAGCCAAAACTTCATGCCAGCGACCTTGAACTGGCACAAGCAATTCTCGTCCAATAGCTATCCCAAGTTTCTCCGGAGTCGTTCCATGCGTAACCCGCTGATTGCCGCCACCCTTGGCCTGCTGCTGCTCGCCGACGTGGCCCAGGCCCATACCCTGGTTGCCACCAGTAACATGCTGATTCGTGCCACCCAGCGCACACTAGATTTCACATCCGATACCACCACCTCCATCCGGGATTCGAAAATCGTCCGCGATGCCCAGGACGATGCCGCCAGTTTCGTTGCCAGCAACGGCGACATTCGGGGTGCACACCTGGAAGCAGCCCTGGGTATGTTGCGCACCCGCGTACCGGAGGCCCGTGACGCCAGTGATCAGGTTCTCGCCGAAGCCATTCTCGCGCTGTGAGGTTTCCAGCTGCCTGGCTGTGGGCCGGGGCGTTGTTGCTGTTCGGCAACGCCGCCCATGCCGGCCTTGAATTACATCTCAAGAGCGACGGCCTGAGTCCCGCCCAACAGCAAGCCAGCCAAGCCTTGCTCGATGAAGCCATACAGGCTCTGCCGCCGCGCTTCATCGAGCAACTCGACCGGCGCATCGACGTCGGCTGGACTGACGACATGCCCGGCAACGCCTACGGCCAGGCGTCTCTGGTGTCGGAACTCGACCTGAATCGCAACCTGCTGGCCAGCCTCACCGACGGCAGCGCCGCAAGCAAAAAGACCTATCGCCCCCATGGCACCGTGCGCCGCGAGATGCTGGCGACGGTGCTGCACGAACTGACTCACATCTATGACCGTTCACGCCTGTGGTCGAAGGCGGAACGCCAACTGATTCAGCGCTGCACCCGGCACCAAAACAGCTCGGGGCTGATCGGTATCCCGGACGAATGCCGCGGTCAGTCCGATCGCCGTTTTACCCTCAGCGATGACCCACGCCTGCTCGACCTCGCCGGATGGCAGCAATACGTCGGCCGTCGTGGCGAACGCGAACAGCACAACCGCCAGATCGCCCGCAGTCCGGATATTTACGAGACCAGCAGCCCCAAGGAGTTCGTCGCGGTCAACATGGAGTATTTCCTCCTTGACCCGAGCTATGCCTGTCGCCGCCCGGCGCTGTACCGCTACTACAAAGAGCACTTCGGCTGGGACCCCAATACCAAGGGTGCTTGCAGCAAAACCTTCGCCTTCCTGAATGCCGGTAACGACTTCGCCAAAACACCCCTGGGGCAGGTCGATCCGGAGCGGGTCTATGCCGTCGACTACCTGCTGGCGGAGGCCAACCAGAACTGGGTCAGCCGCTGGGGCCATAGCATGTTGCGGCTGGTGATCTGTGCACCAGGCCGACCGCGCGGGCCGGACTGTCGACTGGACCTGGATCAGCACCTGGTACTGTCCTACCGCGCCTTCGTCGGCGACGTTCAGCTGTCGAGTTGGGACGGCCTGGTCGGTAAATACCCGTCGCGCCTGTTTGTCCTGCCGTTGGCTCAAGTGATCGACGAATACACCAAGACTGAATTGCGCAGCCTGGCCTCGGTCCCCCTGAACCTGTCGCGCCGCGAGATTGAAGATGTCGTGGAACGCGCCGCTGAAATGCACTGGAGCTACGACGGCAACTACTTCTTCCTTTCAAACAACTGCGCGGTGGAGGAGTTGAAGTTACTGCGTGGCGGCACCAACAATCCCAAGTTGGTCGCTCTGGACAACATCATGCCAAACGGTCTGCTGGAAGTGCTCAAAGGGCGCGGACTGGCGGATACCAGCGTGCTGGACGACCCTCGGGAAGCATTGCGTCTGGGCTATCGCTTCGACTCCTTCCGCGATCGTTATCAAGCCATGTTCGAAGTGTTGAAAAAACACTTGCCGGTCAAACAGGAAACCGTAGAGGACTGGCTGGACTTGAAAGCCGAAGAGCGCCGCAAATGGTTCGAACAGGCTGATTTGCGTACAAGCGCAGCGTTGCTCCTGCTGGAACAAGCCAGCTTTCGCCGCCAGTTGCTGTTGGCCCAGGACGAGGTCAAACAGCGTTATCTGGGCGCCAGAGAACTGAAAAACGGCGGAATGGACAAGGCGAACGAAACGCTGAGGCAAATTCTCGATAACAGCGGCTTTCTCAGCCGACCGGCAGAATTGCTCGGCACCGGCGGATATGGCTTGCCACAGCCTAGTGAATCGCAACATCTGGAATCGGAAAGCAGCCAGCGACAGAAACAACTGCTGGCATTGTCCGGCGATCTGGATAAGGAAGTCAGAGCGCTGCTTGAACCGAGCCGTGCAGCCGAAATGGCGGCCAATGAAGCCAACGTGAAACAGATTGGCGAGCACCTGCGCAAGTTGCACAAGGCAGCGGGCGGCCTGGAGTTACCATAAGGCCAAAACCTGTAGGAGCGAGCTTGCTCGCTCCTACAAGGGTCAGGACGTTCGCCCATCAGCCTACAAACCTGTCAGTACAGAACCCCCTCCAATACCTCATAGACAATCCCCGTTCCCACAGCGATCAGCACAACATCCGCACCCGCCCGGCGCCATTCGTAACCGGGGTAATAGGGCAAGTGGCTCAAGGCCCGGTTATCCAGGCGCTCGCCGTAATAACCTCGGGGCAGCGGCCGCCCACGCACCACAATGACGCCCGGCGGCGGCGGTGCACCCCGCACGAAGTAGCCGTGATTGTCGTGAATTGTCTGGCGCACCGGTCCGAAGTCCCGTGGTGGAGGACCACCGCGATGGTTGTCATGGTCGCGATGATCATCGCCATGATAGTCACCACGGTTATCGTAATGACCGCGATCGTCGTGCTGATCTGCACTGGCCGGCAACAGCGGGGTGGCACTGAGCATCAGAACGCCCAGGCTGGCAATCAGACGCTTCGACATTTTCATCAGGTTTTTCCTCACGACACACGCAACAAAAAGGGCTTCAGAACGAGGTCCTGAAGCCCTGGGTCTTGCTCATTAGTCTGTGCCGGACGGCGCTAATTCCTCTGTATCAGGAACTTTACCCTCAGCTGACGCGCGCTTTACGCACACCTTCGGCCAGCGCCGAACAAAGGCTCAGCACGCCATCCACCGCCTGCTCCGGCGTCGTGGCATTGGCGATGTGATCGATCAACGCCGACCCCACCACCACACCATCAGCCAGACGCGCGATGTTCGCTGCCTGTTCCGGGGTGCGGATGCCGAAACCGATGCTGATCGGTAGATCGGTATGACGACGCAGACGCGCGACCGCTTCTTCGACGTGCTCCAGAGTCGCCGCGCCGGCACCGGTCACACCGGCCACCGACACGTAATACACAAAGCCGGAGCTGCCATTGAGCACGGTTGGCAGACGCACATCGTCAGTGGTCGGCGTGGTCAGACGGATGAAGTCGATGCCCGCTGCCTGCGCCGGGTCGCACAGTTCGCCGTTATGCTCGGGCGGAATGTCGACCACGATCAGACCATCGACGCCTGCCTCTTTCGCTTCCGCAATGAAACGCGGCACGCCGTACTTGTGGATAGGGTTGAAGTAGCCCATCAACACCAGCGGCGTTTCGTTGTTGTCCTTGCGGAACTCACGAACCATTTCCAGGGTTTTCGCCAGGTTTTGCTTGGCAGCTAACGCACGGATGTTG
Source organism: Pseudomonas sp. MIL9 (assembly GCF_016887925.1). NCBI lineage: Bacteria > Pseudomonadati > Pseudomonadota > Gammaproteobacteria > Pseudomonadales > Pseudomonadaceae > Pseudomonas > Pseudomonas sp. MIL9. Next base: position 7,457 of record NZ_JAFEHE010000022.1, read on the forward strand.
GCGAGCTGGATCGCCGGGCCATCGGCCATCGGATCGGTGAAGGGCATGCCCAATTCGATCACATCGGCACCCGCCGCCGGCAAGCCTTTGAGGATCGCCAGGGAGGTGTCGTAGCTCGGGTCGCCTGCGGTCACGAAGGTCACCAGGGCGGCGCGGTTCTGTTCCTTGAGTTCGGCAAAGCGCGTTTGCAGGCGGCTCATCAGTGTTTCTCCTGCTTCGATTGTTCCATGTGGTGCATAACGGTTTGCATATCTTTGTCGCCACGGCCCGACAGGTTGACCACCATCAGGTGATCTTTCGGCAGGCTCGGCGCGCGCTTGAACACTTCAGCCAGGGCGTGGGCACTTTCCAGGGCAGGAATAATCCCTTCCAGGCGGCAGCATTGGTGGAACGCCGCAAGGGCTTCGTCGTCGGTCACCGAGGTGTACTGAACGCGACCGATGTCATGCAACCAGGCGTGTTCGGGGCCGATACCCGGGTAATCCAGGCCAGCGGAGATCGAGTGAGCGTCGATGATCTGGCCATCGTCGTCCTGCAGCAGGAAGGTGCGATTGCCGTGCAGCACGCCCGGTACGCCGCCGTTCAGGCTGGCCGCATGCTTGCCGGTTTCGATGCCATAACCGGCCGCTTCGACACCGATGATCTCGATGCTCTTGTCGTCGAGGAACGGATGGAACAGGCCCATGGCGTTGGAGCCACCGCCGATGCACGCCACCAGACTGTCCGGCAGACGGCCTTCATGGGCCTGCATCTGCTCACGGGTTTCCTTGCCGATCACGGACTGGAAGTCGCGAACCATCGCGGGATAAGGATGCGGACCGGCCACGGTGCCGATCAGGTAGAAGGTATTGTCGACGTTGGTCACCCAGTCACGCAGGGCTTCGTTCATGGCGTCTTTCAATGTACCGGTGCCGGATACCACCGGGATCACTTCGGCGCCCAACAGCTTCATGCGGAACACGTTGGCTTGCTGACGTTCGATGTCAGTGGTGCCCATGTAGATCACGCAATCCAGACCAAAACGCGCAGCCACGGTGGCGGTCGCCACGCCGTGCATGCCGGCGCCGGTTTCGGCGATGATGCGTTTTTTACCCATGCGTCGAGCCAACAGGATCTGGCCGATGCAGTTGTTGATCTTGTGAGCGCCAGTGTGGTTCAGCTCTTCACGCTTGAGATAGATCTTCGCGCCGCCGCAGAACTCTGTCAGACGCTCAGCGTAATAAAGCGGACTTGGACGTCCGACATAGTCACGCTGGAAGTAGGCTAATTCTTCTTTGAATGCAGGATCTTCCTTGGCAGCTTCGTACTCGCGGGCCAGATCGAGGATCAACGGCATCAGGGTTTCGGCGACGTAACGGCCGCCAAACGTACCGAACAGGCCGTTGGCGTCAGGGCCGTTGCGCAGATTTGTCTGAGTCATTTGGCGCTCCAGTTGAATGCGTGAAGTGACGTGTAAAGAGAGAGTGGGCTTCACTCTACCCCTGACGCCCCGGACTGAAAACCGATAAGATCGCCACAACCTGTCAGGAAAACTCACAGATCAATGAGCCACGACCTCCCACCGCTCAACGCCCTGCGCGCCTTTGAAGCCACTGCTCGCTTGAACAGCGTCAGTCAGGCGGCCGAACAGCTGCACGTCACACACGGCGCGGTCAGCCGACAACTGAAGGTGCTCGAAGAACACCTTGGCGTGAGCCTGTTCATCAAGGACGGGCGTGGCCTGAAACTCACAGATGCCGGTATACGTTTACGCGACGCCAGTACTGAGGCCTTTGAGCGCCTGCGTACGGTGTGCGTCGAACTCACGCAGAGCACTGCCGATGCACCGTTCGTCCTTGGCTGCTCGGGAAGCCTGCTGGCGCGCTGGTTCATTCCGCGACTGGGGCGGTTGAATGCCGATCTGCCGGACCTGCGCCTGCATTTGTCTGCCGGGGAAGGCGATCTTGATCCCCGTCGCCCGGGTCTGGATGCCTTACTGGTCTTTGCCGAACCGCCGTGGCCGGCGGACATGCAGGTGTTCGAACTGGCCAGCGAGCGGATCGGGCCGGTCTTGAGCCCGCGATTCGTCGGCTATGAACGGCTGAAAGATGCACCGGCCACAGCATTGCTGCAGGAATCCGTGCTGCACACCACCTCGCGCCCACAAGCCTGGCCCAGCTGGGCAGAGCAAAGCGGCCTCGACGTGAAGGCGTTGAAATACGGGCAGGGGTTCGAGCATTTGTATTACTTGCTGGAAGCAGCCGTGGCCGGATTGGGCGTGGCGATTGCCCCGCAGCCATTGGTCGCCGAGGACTTGAAGGCTGGTCGCCTGGTCGCACCCTGGGGTTTCAGCGAAACCCCGGCACAACTGGCATTGTGGCTGCCCAAGCGCGCTGCGGACGGGCGCGCCCGGCAACTGGCGCAATGGCTCAAAAACGAGCTGCGCCAGACAAATTAGTCACCGCGTTTGCACAACAGATAGGCCGCCAGCAGCCCCAGCGCCCCCACGGCGACACCGGCTGTAGTCCAAGGGTGTTCCTGGGCGTAGTCCCGGGTAGCGATCCCCGTTTCCCGGGTTTTGACCTTGACCTCCTCATAGGCATCGGCCAGTAGATGGCGCGAATGCCTCAATGCGTTCTCGGCGTTGCCTTTGAGCACCTTGAGGGTTTTACGCGACTCGTCCGAGGCATCGTCCTTCAGGTTTTCCAGGGATTTGAGCAGACTCTCGATTTCCGCTTCCATACTTTGCAATGAGGCTTTACGTAACGAGCTGTTGGCCATGGTGGCTCTCCTGCATTGTTGATGAGTGGCGTGTGTTGGTTGGGACTCCAGAGGCTCGAGAAAGTGCAGTAAATGTGAACCTCTCTGTCAAACCGAGCGACAAAAGTAAGACAGAAAATCACTGCTAGGCTGTATTTCACACCCTAAGGAGATCGCCATGACTGACCATCACACCTATAAAAAAGTCGAACTGGTAGGCTCGTCCACCAGCAGTATCGAAGATGCGATCAACAACGCATTGACCGAGGCCAGTAAAAGTCTCAAGTACATGGAATGGTTTGAAGTGACGGAAACCCGTGGGCATATCAAGGACGGCAAGGCTGCGCATTTCCAGGTGACACTCAAAGTCGGGTTCCGGATCGCCAGTAGCTGAGTTTGATCCTGTCTTCTGAATGTGTGCGCTGGCCGCGTGCCGCATGAAGTGGCAAAGCGCTATATGACTGCGTCCGGCGGCTGACTGGACGCTCCTTTGATCCGACCAGGGAATGCGACCAATGAAGAAGTTTATTTTGGCGGTAGGTTTATTGAGCCTTGCGGGCAGCGCATTGGCGGCCGGCAAACCGTGTGAAGAGCTCAAAGCCGAAATCGCCGCAAAACTCGATGCCAAGGGCGTTTCCGGATACTCGCTGGAGATCGTCGATAAAGGCGCTGCAGCCGGCGGGAAAATCGTCGGTAAATGTGAAGGTGGCGCAAAGGTCATCGTCTACAAACGGTAGGCGATGCCTTTACTCATTAAAAAGCCGACGCCATGGCGTCGGCTTTTTTGTAGCTTTAAACCTCAGCCCTTCATGACTTGCGCCAGCAATTCATAGGAATGCACACGATCGGAATGTTCATACAGGTCGCAGGTAAAAATCAGCTCATCGGCTTGAGTCTGCTCGATCAGCACCTCCAGCCTGGCGCGGATCTTCTGCGGGCTGCCGATCATTGCCAGGCCCAGGAAATCACTGACGGCTTCTCTCTCATGGGGCAACCACAGACCGTCCATGGTTTTCACCGGTGGGCGCTGTACCAGGCTCTGGCCACGCATCAGGGCAAGAATGCGCTGGAACACCGAAGTAGCCAGATAGTCGGCCTGCTCATCGGTATCGGCAGCCACCAGTGGCACACCGAGCATCACATAGGGCTTGTCCAGCACCGCTGAAGGTTTGAAATGGTTGCGATAGACGCGAATCGCCTCATGCATGTAACGCGGTGCGAAATGTGAGGCGAACGCGTAGGGCAAACCACGCTCACCGGCCAATTGCGCACTGAACAGGCTTGAGCCCAGCAGCCAGACCGGCACCTGGGTACCAGTGCCCGGCATTGCGATGACTCGCTGATCCGGAGTGCGCGGCCCGAGGTAACGCATCAGTTCTGCGACGTCTTCGGGGAAATCATCGGCGCTGCCGGAGCGTTCACGGCGCAATGCGCGAGCAGTCATCTGATCGGAACCGGGAGCACGCCCCAGGCCCAGGTCGATCCGGCCGGGATACAGGCTTTCAAGGGTGCCGAACTGCTCGGCGATCACCAGCGGTGCGTGGTTGGGCAACATCACCCCGCCCGAACCGACGCGAATGGTCGAAGTACCACCGGCCAGGTAGCCCAGCAATACCGAGGTGGCCGAACTGGCGATGCCGTCCATGTTGTGGTGTTCAGCGACCCAGAAGCGGTTGTAGCCGAACTTTTCGACGTGTTGCGCCAGGTCCAGCGAGTTGCGCAACGACTGGGCTGCACTGCCGTTCTCCCGCACAGGCACCAGATCGAGGGTCGAAAACTTGATATCGGACAGTCGTTTCATAAACCTGCTTCTCCAATTGAGGGCGCAGGTTTTTTCTTGCGAACGAAAACCTGCCGAATCCAAAAGCATGTTTCATGCAATGAGGGCATATACCCGAGTTTCAATAGCACAGCGAAAATTCCTGCCGAACAGGCGGAGTGATCAGATCAGGTGAACTTTGCACCGCGGTCTATCCTCAGAACCCTAGCGAGGCAAATCACGTAGGCGCGACGCTCCGCGCCGGCTCTTGAGGAGACAAGCATGGCTATCATCAAAAAAGCATCGGCTCATTGGGAAGGTGACCTGAAAACCGGCATCGGTTCGATATCCACGGAAACCGGCGTCCTCAGGGAAGCGCCCTACGGCTTCAAGGCACGTTTCGAAGGCGGCAAGGGCACCAACCCCGAGGAACTGATTGGCGCGGCCCACGCCGGTTGTTTCTCCATGGCGTTCTCCATGATTCTCGGTGACGCCGGTCTCAAAGCCGACAGCATCGATACCAACGCCGAAGTGACCCTGGACCAAGTGGACGGCGGCTTTGCGATCACGGCGGTGAAACTGATCCTCAAGGCGAAAATCCCCGGAGCGAGCCAGGCTCAGTTCGAGGAGTTGAGCAACAAGGCCAAAGAAGGTTGCCCGGTGTCCAAAGTGTTGAATGCCAGGATCAGTCTGGATGCGACTTTGGTCAGCTAGCGCATAAAACATCGCAGCTTCGGCAGCTCAAAGAACCTGCCGAAGCTGCGATCTTTTTTTGCGTGGCCAGAGATTTGCCAGATAAAACTGTGGTCGAATAAATGACAGCAGCCGAATCGCATGATCATCCGCGCTGCCTCAAGGGAGCTTCAACCATGAAACGTTTTACCTTGGCGGTTATCTGTTGCGCACTGGCCACTTCGGCCCTGGCGGCGCCGAAACCCTGTGAAGAACTCAAGGCCGAAATCGAAGCCAAGATCCAGGCCCGAGGGGTTACGTCCTACACACTGGAGATCGTCAAAAACGAAGAAGTGCACGATCAGAATATGGTCGTTGGCTCGTGCGAATACGGCACCAAGAAAATCATCTACCAGAAGAACGATCGCTGATCGGCCTCACGGCACGCAGTTGATCTGCCTTGCTTCGGCGACGATTTCACGTTTGGCGTTGAACAAACGTGCTTCGGGAGTAAATGCCATGGAACGGGCCTCCAGCAGATAGCGCTGACCGGCGTCGAAATGATCGTACTTGATGATCATGTAGCACAGCCGCTCCGTACCGCCGTCGAACAAGTCAGAGCCCCCGCCGGGCACCTCGAAATCAAAGCGCACAGTCAGCTCGTGACTACCGGGCGTCACCTGGAAAAAGCGCCCGTCGCGTGATCGCACGTTGTCCAGCCGTTCGGCCATCAGCAATTTGTCATTGGGGTAGGGCGTAGAGAAATCGACCCACGCCATCTGCGGATTGACCGCCGGCAGAGGACTCGAACAACCGGCGACCACACTTGCAGCGAGTAATAGCATCAACCTGCGCATGATGAATGTCCCGAAAATCAGGTATTCAGCATAGCGCCGATCAGGTGCGTTGGCAGCCCGCCGGTGTGCCCTTGCCGATCACTTTTCGCTGTTGATCGTAAAGCCTGGCCCACGGCCTGAAACCAATATTCCCCGCTTGCAGCTGATAACGCTCACCCGCGTTGAAGTCATCGAATTTCACGTTTATCTGGCAATCACGCCACAGTGTCTCCGCGTTGGGGCCGATGTTGCTGGGTTGAACCGGGAACTGGTAGCGAACCTTCAGCTCATGACTGCCGGGTTGCACCTCAAAATAGCGTTTATCGTTGGCCGCCTGTTTATCCACTTCCAACGCTTGCAACGCCGTATCTTCCTGCTGCGAATCCAGATCGATCCACGCCTGTGACGGATCCTGGCGTGGTATTCCGAATCCAGCACAACCGGCCAGCATCAGCAGGCCTCCCGTCAGCATCAACTTGCGCATAGCGGAGCTCCAGTCAAGCGGGATAGTCTTGCGAGCAGACTTTCCAGGGATTTTTTATTTTGATCAGGCCGCGTCCAAGCCTTGGGTTACTTGATCGCGTTTTGCGCGTTTTGTTTCCGGGCATGTTGTTTTTGTTGCTCAACGGTTGTGCCAGCGTCAGCTACTACAGCCAGCTGGCCAGCGGTCAACTGCAGTTGCTGCGGGCACGGGAGCCGGTTTCCAGTGTGATTGCCGATCCCGATCGCGATCAAAAACTGCGTGCGCACCTGATCCAATCACAAAAAGCCCGCACATTTGCCAGCCAACAGCTGCATCTGCCGGATAACCAGAGCTACCGCTTGTATGCCGACATCGGTCGGCCCTATGTGGTCTGGAATGTGTTCGTCACGCCGGAATTTTCCCTGAAGCCTCAGAACCATTGCTTCCCCATCGCCGGTTGCGTGGCCTACCGCGGTTACTACAGCCAGAGTGATGCGCGGGGCGAGGCGGCGCTGCAACGCCTGCAAGGCATGGACGTGTCGATCGGCGGTGTCGAGGCCTACTCGACCCTGGGCTGGTTCAACGATCCGATCATGAATTCGATGATGGGCTGGGGCGATGAGCGCCTGGCCACGCTGATCTTTCACGAACTGGCGCATCAACGCGTGTATGTGAAAGACGACACGGAGTTCAACGAGTCATTCGCCACCTTCGTCGAACAGGAAGGCACCCGCCAATGGCGCGCATTCCGTAGCCTTCCCCCGGACGATAATAAACAGGCACGGCATCGGGACCAGTTCATTCAATTGGTTCTGGACACCCGGACACAACTGGAAGCGCTCTACGCCCTGCCGCTGCCGCCCGAGCGAATGCGCCAGCGTAAAGTCGCAGCGTTCGAGCAGTTACGCGCCGAATACCGTCAGTTGCGCGATGACCAATGGGCTGGAGACAAACGTTACGACGCCTGGATCAACGCACCGTTGAACAATGCACGGTTGCTGCCGTTTGGCCTGTACGACCAGTGGGTGCCGGCGTTTGCGGCGCTGTTCAAGCAACAGGGAGGCGATTGGGTGAGGTTTTATGCGCAGGTCGAGAAGCTTGGGGCTTTGCCGGTTGAGCAACGCAAGGTGGTGCTCAAGGCAATGGCGGAACCCAAGAGTGCCGGTGGCTGAACAGGCCTCTTCGCGGGCAAGCCCGCGCAGGCGGTTTGCCTAACGCCGCAAAAACGCCTGATGCATCTCATCCAGCGTTTCAAAATGATAGGCCGGCGCTTCGGCGCTCAGTTCTTCCCGACTGCCAAAGCCATAACCGACAGCCGCCGCATCCATCCCATTGCTTCGCGCACCGATCAAATCGTGCTTGCGGTCGCCGATCATCAGGGTATTGGCCGGGTCCAGGCCTTCTTCGGCGATCAAGTGAGCGATCAGCTCGACTTTGTTGGTACGGGTGCCATCCAGTTCGCTGCCGTAAATCACCTTGAAGTGCCTGGCAAAATCGAAATGCCGGGCGATTTCCCGGGCGAACACCCAGGGTTTGGACGTCGCAATGTAAAGCTGACGCCCTTGTCCGCCGAGGGTTTCCAGTAGCGGCGTGACGCCGTCGAAAACGCGATTCTCGTAAAGCCCGGTCACTTTGAAGCGCTCCCGGTAAAAATTGACCGCTTCCCAGGCCCTGGCCTCATCGAAGTCGTAGAACTGCATGAACGCTTGCAACAACGGCGGACCGATGAAATGTTCGAGTTTGCTCAGGTCGGGCTCATCGATGCCCAGTTTGCCCAGGGCAAACTGAATTGAACGGGTGATGCCCTCACGGGGGTCGGTCAAGGTGCCATCGAGGTCGAACAAAACGGTCTGGTAATGCATGAAAATTCCTGGGCAATCGTGGGACGCTGTCCGTTATCCGGGGCTCAGAGCGGGTCGTAGCCTTCGGCCAGATGCAGATCCTTGAGCTTCACGTAGTTCGCCGCGCTGTAGGTGAAAAAGGCTTGCTCCTTGTCAGTCAGCGGCCGGATTTGCTTCACCGGGCTGCCCACATAAAGGAAACCGCTTTCCAGGCATTTGCCCGGTGGCACCAGGCTGCCGGCACCGATGATCACATCGTCGGCGACCACCGCACCGTCCATGACAATACTGCCCATGCCGATCAACACCCTGCTGCCCACGGTGCAACCGTGCAGCATGACCTTGTGGGCGATGGTCACGTCATCACCGATCAGCAATGGGAAACCCTCGGGGTTGAACGGCCCGGCATGGGTGATGTGCAGTACGCAGCCGTCCTGCACGCTGGTGCGCGCACCGATGCGGATGCGGTGCATGTCGCCACGGATCACCGTCAGTGGCCAGACGGAGCTGTCTTCACCGATTTCGACGTCGCCAATCACCACCGCCGAACGGTCGACAAAAGCGCCTTTGCCAAGCAGCGGCGTGTGGTTCTGATACTTGCGAAGGGACACGATAGGTTCTCTCTCTGTCGCTGATAGCTGCGGTGAGTGTCGATTGTAATTAAGATGGCTGCATGTTTCTCCAGCCAAGGTATCAACCGTGAGCGTGAACAACCCTCTCTTGCAGCCCTACGACCTGCCGCCATTCTCCGCGATCCGTGCCGAACACGTGCAACCGGCCATTGAACAGATCCTGGCTGACAACCGTGCCGCCATTATCGAGATCCTCAAAACCCAGGGCAAACAGCCGACCTGGGCTGGTCTGGTACTGGCGATGGACGAGCTCAACGACCGCCTCGGCGCTGCCTGGAGCCCGGTCAGCCACCTCAATGCCGTGTGCAACAGTGCCGAACTGCGCGAGGCCTACGAGTCCTGCCTGCCGGCCCTGAGCGCCTACGCCACCGAATTGGGCCAGAACCGCGAACTGTTCCAGGCCTATGAAGCCCTGGCCAGCAACCCGGAAGCCGCCGGTTTCGATGTGGCGCAGAAAACCATTCTGGAACACTCCCTGCGCGATTTCCGCCTGTCGGGTATCGACCTGCCGGAAGCCGAGCAAAAGCGTTATGCCGAAGTGCAGAGCAAGCTGTCCGAACTGGGCAGCCGCTTCTCCAACCAGTTGCTCGACGCCACTCAGGCCTGGACCAAGCACATCACCGATGAAGCCGCCCTCGCCGGCCTGACCGACTCGGCCAAGGCGCAAATGGCTGCTGCAGCCCAGGCCAAAGACCTGGACGGCTGGCTGATCACCCTCGAGTTCCCGAGCTACTACGCGGTAATGACCTACGCCCAAGACCGAAAATTGCGCGAAGAAGTCTACGCCGCCTACTGCACACGTGCGTCGGACCAAGGCCCGAACGCCGGTCAGAACGATAACGGCCCGGTGATGGAACAAATCCTCGATCTGCGTCAGGAGCTGGCAAAGCTGCTGGGCTTCACCAGTTTCGCGGAACTGAGCCTGGCCACCAAAATGGCCGAATCCAGCGATCAGGTCCTGAGCTTCCTGCGTGATCTGGCCAAGCGCAGCAAACCGTTTGCCGTCCAGGACCTGGAGCAGCTCAAGGCTTACGCGGCGGAACAAGGCTGCCCGGACCTGCAAAGCTGGGACAGCGGTTTCTACGGCGAAAAACTCCGCGAGCAGCGCTACAGCGTTGCCCAGGAAGCCCTGCGTGCCTACTTCCCGATCGATAAAGTGCTGAGCGGGCTGTTCGCCATCGTGCAACGCCTGTACGGCATCGAAATCGCCGAACTCAAAGGTTTCGACACCTGGCACCCGGACGTGCGCCTGTTCGAGATCAAGGAAAATGGTCAGCACGTCGGCCGCTTCTTCTTCGACCTCTATGCCCGAGCCAACAAGCGCGGCGGCGCCTGGATGGATGGTGCGCGCGATCGTCGTCGTACTGCTGGTGGCGCTCTGCAAAGCCCGGTGGCCAATCTGGTGTGCAACTTCACCCCGGCCGACAGCGGCAAACCTGCCCTGCTGACCCACGATGAAGTGACCACCCTGTTCCACGAATTCGGTCATGGCCTGCATCACCTGCTGACCCGGGTCGAGCACGCTGGCGTATCCGGCATCAATGGCGTGGCGTGGGATGCGGTCGAGTTGCCAAGTCAGTTCATGGAAAACTGGTGCTGGGAGCCTGAAGGCCTGGCGCTGATTTCCGGCCACTATGAAACCGGCGAGCCACTGCCTCAGGACCTGTTGGGCAAAATGCTCGCGGCGAAAAACTTCCAGTCCGGCCTGATGATGGTGCGTCAACTGGAGTTCTCGCTGTTCGACTTCGAACTGCACGCCACCCACGGCGACGGTCGTGGCGTGCTGCAAGTACTCGAAGGCGTGCGCGACGAGGTGTCCGTCATGCGTCCACCCGCCTACAACCGCTTCCCCAACAGCTTTGCGCACATTTTTGCCGGGGGTTACGCAGCGGGGTACTACAGCTACAAGTGGGCTGAAGTGCTCTCGGCCGACGCCTTCTCGAAATTTGAAGAAGAAGGCGTGCTCAACGCCGACACCGGCCGCGCGTTCCGCGAGGCCATTCTGGCGCGTGGCGGATCCCAGGAGCCGATGGTGTTGTTCATCGATTTCCGTGGTCGAGAGCCATCGATTGACGCACTCTTGCGTCACAGCGGCCTGAGTGAGGACGCAGCAGCATGAGTGAGGGTCCAGTGGTGACAAAACGACGCTTTATCGCCGGTGCAGTTTGTCCGGCTTGCAGCGAGCCGGACAAATTGATGATGTGGAACGAGGATGGCGTGCCGCACCGCGAATGCGTGGCCTGCGGTTACTCCGACACACTGAATGAACAAGGCTTGTCGGTACCCAAGGAGTTGGGCACCCGGGTCAACACCACCGCCTTGAAAGCACCGGATGCCAAGGTTCAGGCAGTGCAGTTCTTCCCGAACCCGAAGCTGAAGAAAAAGTTAGACGAGCAACACTGAGTGACATGAACCGCCTTCCACTGCGCAACGCAGTGGAGGGCATGGTTACTCGACATGTGCCGACTTGAACCAACTTTTCATCGAACACGCCGCGAACGGGCTAGTGCTGCAATCGCCGTTAGCCAGCGCGGTGCGAAGCTTGTCGACATCGGCCTGCATCATGTAACGAATGCCGTCCTTGAAGTGGGTGCTGTCACCAAAGCCACCATGGGTCATTTCGTTCAGAGCGTCTTCCTTGCTCCAGCCCTGCACCACAACCCGATACATGGCCGCGATCAAACCGGTTCGGTCAGATCCATGCTTGCAGTGCATCAAAACCGGGCCCTTGGCTTCGGCGGTTTGAATGGTGCGCAGGGCCTTGATTATGTCCGCATCATCCACATGATTTGTGCGATAGGGCAGTTGTACCTGGGCGATACCGGGTGTCGACAACCAGCTTGAATCCGGTTCAGGGAGAAAACTGATCACTGTGCCGATCTTGAGTTTTTCCAGAAGCGAAACAGCGCCACTGTCGGGCAGTGCGCTGCGATAGAGCGTCGGGCTCATCTGAAAGAGGTTGTACTGCACCTCGACCGGTTGCGCCCACTCTGGCGGACGAGGCAAAGCCGTGTCGTCTGCGAAGACCGGTGTAAGGTTGAAAAGTGCAACAAGCGATAGGCACATCGCCGGAAAAATGCGCGGTAGGGGCATGCTCGGTTGACCGTTCAGGGAGAGACTGGATGTTGATGTCCCATGTTCAGCCCTGAGCGGTCAAAGGCCCGTGAGGCAGGTGTCAATGAAATGTGAAACGTGCGCGGATCAGCTGAATTTACAATCTCAACTTGGTGAAAGCTTTTATCAGGTTTTCCAGGCCGGGGATTTCTTCGACAGCCGGGCTAGAATGGGGATCAACTCTTTTTACTGAAAAACTTTTACCCCCATCAAAAGAGACAGCGCTTAAACGATCACCGTATTTCGGTTGTTCATCTTCTTCCAGGTCCAATAATCTGATTTGCACCACAAGCCTTTTATCAACGACAGGAAAGACTGAAAGAAACACTCCGTAATCGGAGCTTATCGCTGTCTGATCGCGAAACTCCAGCGCAAGCTGAGTGATTGCACTAATATCTTTCTCATCAACGCTACCATCCGGAACAACATTTATGTCTGACCATGGATCAAACTGAAGAGTATAATCTTCATTGTCGCCCGGATTAAAATGCAAAACCGTGGTTGTTTCATCAGCATGATCTCCGTCACCAGCGCTAGATGACTTCCTCAGAATTTTTAGAATTATTTTATTACTTTCCGGTGTTTCTATTCGCTGTAAGAACACACCTGTGCTTGCGGGTTTCCACATGATAGACATCCTTATTTACTGCTGCGCACAGGTCATATGCGCAGCACGCCACTCCCCCTCCGACAGTTGAAATGTCCAAGGTGACCGGCAAACATCACTCAGGGACTTACGATATTTGCATATGCTTTGGCGAGTGCCAGCAATCTTGCGTTGTCATCAGCATCAATATCTCCATCACCATCCACATCTTTGGTAGTGCCAATACTGAAAGATTGACCACCATCATAAGAGGATGCAATGAAAGTTGTAGTATCAAGCAGTTTTTCGGTTATTGCTCCTGCTTCATCTTGTACCGACTCCTTCAAAGCGAACTGCATGGAAACCAGCACTTCATCTGGATCGACTACGGTTGGACCAAGCTTCTGAAGAAAAATGCCTCGACGATTGAAATACGACATTATTAAATCCTTTAAATGATATCCATAGTTAAGTTGCTGCGAAAAAAATAATACCGACACCTATTACATATAAACCAGACCGCATATGTATCTATTAATGACCTCACCTTGTTATAAAGACTAAAAACAAGAAAGTGCCGAACGGCACTGGTCGGCCGTTGCGCAGCGATGTACTGTATATGCATACAGCAATCAGGGCCAACCCATGCAAACGCCATTGCCCCCCCGTGGCCGCGGCACCGCGACCAACCCACACAATCGTTTCGCCCCCAATCGTTCGGTGGTCGAGGACGACGGCTGGTATCAGGAAGTGCCGGTCACGCAAGGCACCGAAGTGCGAATCGAGACGGCGAAAACCATCATCACCCGCAACAATTCGCCAGATCTGCCCTTTGATCGTTCGATCAATCCTTACCGCGGATGCGAGCATGGTTGCATTTATTGCTATGCACGACCGAGCCATGCCTATTGGGACATGTCCCCGGGACTGGATTTCGAAACGCGCCTGATCGCCAAGACCAACGCCGCTCAGGTGCTGGAGGAACAACTTTCCAAGCGTGGCTATCAATGCGCGCCGATCAATCTTGGCTCCAACACCGACCCGTATCAGCCGATCGAGCGTGAACACAAGATCACCCGCCAAACCCTGGAAGTGCTGCTGCGTTATCGCCACCCGGTGACCATCATCACAAAAGGTTCGTTGATCCTGCGCGATCTGGACCTTCTGGCCGAACTCGCCCGGCAGAGACTGGTGGCGGTGATGATCAGCCTGACCACCCTGGATGACGAACTCAAACGCATCCTTGAACCCCGAGCGGCGGCGCCCAAGGCCCGACTTCGCGCGATCAGGGTCATGCGCAAAGCGGGAATTCCGGTGGGAGTGCTGTGCTCACCGATGATTCCCATGATCAACGACAGCGAACTCGAAAGCCTGCTGACCGAGGCCCATGCGGCCGGAGCACAGAGTGCGGCGTATATGATGCTGCGCTTGCCGCTGGAGGTTGCACCGCTGTTCGAGGAATGGCTGGGCGCTCATTACCCGCAACGGGCGGCTCATGTCCTGAGCCTGATTCGCCAGAGCCGTGGTGGTGAGTTGTACGACAGCCGTTTTGGCGCACGGATGCGCGGCGAAGGTCCCTTTGCCGACCTGTTGGCACAGCGCTTTTCCAAAACCATCAGGCGCCTGGGGCTTAATCAACGGGAAGGGTTTAACCTGGATTGCGAATCCTTTTGTCCGCCAGGTCGCCAAATGTCATTGATATAAGAACAATTGACCTGTTGCCGAGTATTGGGCAGCGCTTGCAGGCATTAGGCTGGTCACGTTTTTTGTGACCTGGAACACACGTTCTAGAGCGCTTGATTCAGTTTGAATTAAGATTCGGCGACTACCTTGTTCATCGAGTGACTGACGGGTCGGAATTTTTTGGCCTGGATGTTTTTAAACAGCCACTGGCTTCACACCGGATAAAAAGGGAAATTCCCTGATTCCGCAAAAGAGGATGAATCATGAGTGACAAGGATAAACAGCCGCTGGCTGCGTCGGCGTCTGCCCAACCGGAGGCGGAAACCGCCGATGCAGCGCTGCATCATATCGTTGACGGCTTTTTGCATTTTCATCATGAGATCTTTCCGCAACAGGAAGCACTCTTCAAAAAACTCGCTACCGCCCAACGACCGCGAGCAATGTTCATCGCCTGTGCGGATTCGCGCATCGTTCCTGAATTAATCACTCAAAGCTCTCCCGGCGATCTGTTCGTCACTCGCAATGTGGGTAACGTCGTACCGCCTTACGGGCAAATGAACGGTGGTGTTTCCACGGCCATCGAGTACGCCGTGCTGGCTCTTGGCGTGCATCACATCATTATCTGCGGACACTCCGACTGTGGCGCGATGCGCGCGGTGCTCAACCCGCAGAGCCTGGAAAAAATGCCGACGGTCAAAGCCTGGCTGCGACATGCCGAAGTGGCGAAAAACATGGTTCAGGAGAACTGCAACTGCGCCAATGAAAGCGAAAGCATGCACGTCCTCACCGAGGAAAATGTGATCGCCCAGTTACAGCACTTGCGCACGCACCCGTCAGTGGCTTCGCGCATGGCCAATGGTCAGTTGTTTATCCACGGCTGGGTTTACAACATCGAAACCAGCGAAATCAAAGCCTACGATGCCGATCAGGGCTGTTTCCTGCCGCTTAATGGCAGCCTGCCGATTCCTGTGGCGACGCCCAAAGCGCGCTTCTAAATACTCCTAAATCCCCGCGTGGTTAAGCCGAGGCTGCCGATCAGGCGCCTGGCTTTGCCATGCCTGAAGAAAACTACGGGAGAATCAACATGCGTGCTGCGCAACTCAAAGCTGTTCTGCCACGTGAGCTACTGGCTTCGGTGGTCGTGTTCCTGGTCGCCCTGCCCTTGTGCATGGGCATTGCCATTGCTTCGGGACTTCCCCCAGCCAAAGGCCTGATCACCGGGATCATCGGTGGTTTGGTGGTGGGCTGGTTGGCCGGTTCCCCCTTGCAGGTCAGCGGCCCCGCGGCAGGCTTGGCGGTGCTGGTGTTCGAACTCGTGCGCCAGCATGGTGTGGCCATGCTCGGGCCGATCCTGTTGTTGGCGGGTTTTCTGCAACTGGTGGCCGGTCGATTGAAACTGGGCTGCTGGTTCAGGGTGACGGCGCCTGCCGTTGTGTATGGCATGCTCGCCGGCATCGGGGTATTGATCGTCCTGTCCCAGGTGCATGTGATGCTCGATGCCGCGCCCAGGCCTTCGGGACTGGATAACCTGGCGACGCTCCCCGCTGCCGTGGCCCAGGCCTTGCCTTCTGTTGGCTGGCAGGCCGGTTTGCTCGGGTTGGGAACCATCGCGGTGATGTGGCTGTGGGAAAAACTACGCCCGCAATCCCTGCGCTTCATTCCAGGCGCGTTGCTCGGCGTTGGTCTTGCCACGGTCACCAGCCTGGTGATGGCATTGCAGGTCAAGCGCGTGGAAGTCCCGGCCAACCTGGCCGAAGCCATTGATTGGTTGCGGCCGGCCGACCTGCTTAACCTGGCTGATCCCACCCTGCTGATCGCCGCGTTTGCCGTGGCCTTTATCGCCAGCGCCGAAACCCTGCTGTCCGCCGCCGCAGTAGACCGCATGCACAGTGGTCAGCGCTCCGATTTCGATCGCGAACTGTCGGCACAAGGTATCGGCAACATGCTCTGCGGTCTGCTTGGCGCGCTGCCGATGACCGGCGTGATCGTTCGCAGCTCAGCCAATGTGCAAGCCGGAGCCACCACACGGTACTCGACGATTTTCCACGGGCTGTGGCTGCTGGCGTTCGTGATGCTGCTGTCGAGTGTGCTGCAAAGCATTCCCGTGGCAAGTCTGGCCGGCGTGTTGGTTTATACGGGTTTCAAACTGGTCGACCTCAAAGCGTTTCGCAGCCTGGGACGTTATGGCCGCATGCCGATGTTCACTTACGCCGCGACCGCGCTGTCGATCGTTTTCACCGATCTGCTGACCGGTGTGCTGATCGGCTTCGGCTTGACCCTGGCCAAACTGGCCTGGAAAGCCTCACGCTTGAAGGTCAGCCTGATCGACCTGCCCAAAGAGGGTGAGATGGAGTTGCGGCTGGTGGGCGCGGCCACGTTTCTCAAAGTGCCGGCGCTGACCCGGATACTCGCCAGCATTCCTGACGGCGCAACGGTGCATGTGCCGCTCAATAATCTGAGCTACATCGATCATGCGTGTCTGGAGTTACTGGAGGAATGGGGTCGGGCGAATGCGTCGAAGGGCTCGAAGCTCTTGATCGAGTCCCGGGGATTGAAGCGCCGGCTGGAGGGACGGGTGCGAACCAACATCGGTATAGGTGCATCTGGCTGAATACCCCTGTAGGAGCGAGCTCGCGATGGGCAAAAGAACACCGCGGGGTGTCAGGATACCCGCGTAATCGTTGTCGACCATCGCGAGCAGGCTCGCTCCTACAGTGGACGGAGGTGGATCAGGCCTCCAGCTCCAGGCCCACGCCCAGGCGGCGGGACATGCACGGCCAACGCTTCCACGCGGCGCCGGTGTCCGGGCTGCTGAGCTTCTCGCGGTAGGCCTCTACCGACTCCAGAGCGAAACTCTCTTCGTTGAGCATCTCGTCGAAAGCGTGATGCACCGCCTCGTCCAGTTGGTTGGCGAACTCCTCACCGATCAATTGGTGGGCAATCAGGTTGGCGACAGTCATGTCCAGGGGGATCAGTGGCTGGCCGAAATGCTTGATGTACAGGTCATTGACCTCTTCGACAAACCGATGCGCCAGGTAGGCCTCGTCCAGCAGGCTGTCGAGCCCGACGTGCCCGGCCATGATCGCCGGTGGCTGGAGGAAATACTGCTCGGCGATTTTCAGCACCGGTTTGATCTGTGACTCGATACCCGCTTCCCTGGCGACTTCATTGGCTGCGTCCAGCAGATCAGGCACTTCGTCGATGTAGGCGGCGACAAAACGTGTCAGTACGCCATTGGCATCCGCCTCCGGCAATTGGATCGCCGGGTGCAAGCGAGGCAGTTTGCTTTCCAGCTGACGCGTCAGCAGGCCGGTTTCGGCTTCGTGTTGTTGGGCTTTTTGGATCTGCTCGCGCAATGCGGCGGTGTTCATGAAAACTCCAGGAAACAAGGCAATGAAATAGGGAAGACATAACTTAGCTGGCTTACGAAAAATGCTAAGACGCATTTGTCATAATTATTTCATCCTTGAGACACCTGCGTTATATCGATTTGCCACCACTCGTCTGCATCCTTCTCCAATCGTGGCCTGCAACGCAAGTTAATGCTGTTTCAGATCATTTACGCCTTCGCATTGCGAGGTGAGAGTCGCTGTCTATACTCGGACTTGAATGGAGTTAGCTGATGACGCCCGACTGCAAATGCAGCAAGGCCCGGCGATTCAAGTTCGTAGTCTGATGCAGCCGCTCCCTTGCCGCAGGTGAAAGCCGGCGGGATAACAAGAACGATAAGGGGAACCCGCAATGATGCGACATCCACATGTCTGGATGGGCCTCCTGTTGTGGTCGATTTTCAGCCAGGCGCAAGCCGCCTGGACTGTGAATATGGCGCCTGGAGCGACTGAAATCAGTCACGCTGTATTTGACCTGCACATGACCATTTTCTGGATCTGTGTAGTGATCGGCATCATCGTCTTTGGCGCCATGTTCTGGTCGATGATTCTGCACCGCCGCTCGACCGGGCAGGTGGCCGCAAAATTCCATGAAAGCACCACCGTCGAAATCCTCTGGACCATCGTGCCCTTCATCATTCTGGTGGCCATGGCGGTTCCCGCGACGGCGACCCTGATCAAGATGTACGACCCCAGTGAGCCGGATATCGATATCCAGATCACCGGTTATCAGTGGAAATGGCATTACAAATACCTGGGCCAGGACGTCGAGTTTTTCAGCAACCTGACCACCCCCGCCAACCAGATCCACAACAAGGAAGCCAAGGGCGAGCACTACCTGCTTGAGGTCGACAAGCCGTTGGTGCTGCCGATTGGTGCCAAGGTGCGCTTCCTGGTGACATCCGCCGACGTGATCCACTCCTGGTGGGTGCCGGCCTTTGCGGTCAAGCGCGATGCGATCCCGGGGTTCGTCAACGAAGCCTGGACCCGTGTCGACAAACCCGGCATCTACCGTGGCCAGTGCGCCGAGCTGTGCGGCAAGGATCACGGCTTCATGCCGATCGTTGTGGAGGTCAAGGAAAAGGCCGATTACGACAAGTGGCTGGCCGATCGCAAAGCCGAAGCCGCTCAGCTTAAAGAACTGACCAGCAAGGAATGGACCCTCGACGAGCTCAAGGAGCGCGGCGACAAGATCTATCACACCACCTGCGTAGCCTGTCACCAGGCCGAAGGCCAGGGACTGCCGCCCATGTTCCCGGCGCTCAAGGGCTCGAAAATCGCCACCGGACCGAAAGAGGCTCACCTGAGCCTGGTCTTCCACGGCAAGCCAGGCACCGCCATGGCGGCGTTCGGCAAGCAGCTCTCGGAAGTCGATATCGCGGCGGTCGTGACCTACGAACGTAACGCCTGGGGCAACAACAAGGGCGACATGGTCACTCCTAAAGAAGTGCTGGAGCTGAAACAGGCGGAAAGCAAATGACCCGGTCTATTGCGCATGTAAGGAACCGGTCGGGGCACGGCGCCCCGGCCTGCCCAGCCCATCTGTTGACAGGAGACAGGCCATGAGCGCCGTTATCGATGACCACGGTCATGCCGACCACGCCCACGGCCCCGCCAAAGGCCTGATGCGCTGGGTACTGACCACCAACCACAAGGACATCGGCACGCTGTACCTGTGGTTTGCATTCACCATGTTCCTGCTCGGCGGTTCGTTCGCGATGGTGATCCGCGCCGAATTGTTCCAGCCGGGCCTGCAAATCGTCGAACCGGCGTTCTTCAACCAGATGACCACCATGCACGGTCTGGTGATGGTGTTCGGTGCCGTGATGCCGGCGTTCGTCGGCCTCGCCAACTGGATGATCCCGCTGATGATCGGCGCACCGGACATGGCCCTGCCACGGATGAACAACTTCAGCTTCTGGCTGTTGCCGGCGGCGTTCATCCTGCTGGTCTCGACCCTGTTCACACCGGGTGGCGGACCGAACTTCGGCTGGACCTTCTACGCCCCGCTGTCGACGACCTATGCACCGGAAAGCGTGACGTTCTTCATCTTCGCCATCCACTTGATGGGGATCAGTTCGATCATGGGCGCGATCAACGTGATCGCCACCATCCTCAACCTGCGCGCCCCCGGCATGACGTTGATGAAAATGCCGCTGTTCGTCTGGACCTGGCTGATCACCGCGTTTCTGCTGATTGCGGTGATGCCGGTACTGGCCGGTTGCGTGACGATGATGCTGATGGACATCCATTTCGGCACCAGCTTCTTCAGCGCCGCCGGTGGCGGTGACCCGGTACTGTTCCAGCACGTGTTCTGGTTCTTCGGCCACCCCGAGGTGTACATCATGATTCTGCCGGCCTTCGGCGCCGTCAGTTCGATCATCCCGACCTTCTCGCGCAAGCCGCTGTTCGGCTACACCTCGATGGTCTACGCCACGGCGAGCATCGCGTTCCTGTCGTTCATCGTCTGGGCGCACCACATGTTCGTGGTCGGCATTCCGCTGGTGGGCGAGCTGTTCTTCATGTACGCCACGCTGTTGATCGCGGTGCCGACGGGCGTGAAGGTGTTCAACTGGGCCAGCACCATGTGGCAGGGCTCGCTGACCTTCGAGACACCCATGCTGTTTGCCGTGGCGTTCGTGATCCTGTTCACCATCGGCGGTTTTTCCGGGTTGATGCTGGCCATCGCCCCGGCGGACTTCCAGTACCAGGACACCTACTTCGTGGTCGCGCACTTCCACTATGTGCTGGTGCCAGGGGCGATCTTCGGGATCTTCGCCTCGGCCTACTACTGGATGCCGAAATGGACCGGCCACATGTACGACGAAACCCTCGGCAAGCTGCATTTCTGGCTGTCGTTCATCGGCATGAACATGGCCTTCTTCCCGATGCACTTCGTGGGGCTGGCCGGCATGCCGCGTCGGATTCCGGACTACAACCTGCAATTCGCCGACTTCAACATGGTGTCGTCGATCGGCGCGTTCATGTTCGGCGCCACGCAGATCTTCTTCCTGTTCATCGTGATCAAAACCATTCGCGGCGGCCCGCCTGCACCGGCCAAACCGTGGGATGGGGCCGAAGGCCTGGAGTGGAGCATCCCGTCGCCGGCGCCGTATCACACCTTCACCACGCCGCCGGAAGTGAAATGAACCATTTCAGCCTTGTGGATAATCCTGTGGGAGCTGGCTTGCCAGCGATGGCTGCATGTCTGACACACCGCGGTGATCCCATCGCTGGCAAGCCAGCTCCCACAGGGTTCTCGGTAGAGGGCACAGGCCATGGCTGACTCGATTTCGATGAAGAAACTGGTCACCCGCCTGTTATTGGTGGTGGTAGCGATGTTTGTCTTCGGCTTTGCCCTGGTGCCTATCTACGACGTGATGTGCAAGGCATTCGGCATCAATGGCAAGACCGCCGGGCAGTATGAGGGCGAGCAAACGGTCGACACCTCGCGGCAGGTACGCGTGCAGTTTCTGTCGATGAACAACGCCGACATGCCGTGGGAGTTCTATCCCAAGGGTGATGATCTGGTGGCCCATCCGGGGGCGGTGAACGAGATGATTTTCATCGCGCACAACCCCACTGACCGCCCGATGAGCGCCCAGGCCGTCCCGAGCATCGCGCCCAGCACCGCGGCGGCGTATTTCCACAAGACCGAATGTTTTTGCTTTACCCAGCAAGTGCTGCAGCCCGGTCAACGGATCGAGATGCCGGTACGTTTCATCGTTGACCGTGACATGCCCAAGGATGTGAAGCACCTGACGCTGTCCTACACGCTGTTCGATATCACCGCCCGACATCCACCGGTAGTCGTTGCAAACACTGGCGGTTGAGCGTGCCCGATAAGGAGAACAATCAATGGCAACTCATGAACATTATTACGTTCCTGCCCAGAGCAAATGGCCGATCATCGCCACGGTCGGGATGTTCGTCACGGTATTTGGCCTGGCCACCTGGTTCAACGACCTGAAAGCCGCGCGGCCGGAATCCCACGGCCCGCTGATCTTTTTCGTCGGTGGCCTGCTGTTGGCCTACATGCTGTTCGGCTGGTTCGGCACGGTGATCAAGGAAAGTCGCGGCGGACTGTACAGCGCGCAGATGGATCGTTCGTTCCGCTGGGGCATGAGCTGGTTCATCTTCTCGGAGGTCATGTTCTTCATCGCCTTTTTCGGCGCGCTGTTTTATGTGCGCCACGTCTCCGGCCCGGCTCTGGGTGGCGAAGGCGCCAAAGGCATCGCCCATATGCTGTGGCCGAACTTCCAGTTCACCTGGCCACTGCTGAACAATCCGGACTCCAAACTCTTCCCGCCGCCCAAGGAGGTCATCAGTCCCTGGGGCCTGCCGCTGCTCAATACCGTGTTGCTGGTGAGCTCCAGCGTGACGGTGACCATCGCCCACCACGCCTTGAAGAAAGGCCATCGCGGCGCGCTGAAACTCTGGCTGGCGATCACCGTGCTGCTCGGTTGCGCGTTCCTGACCTTCCAGGCCGAAGAGTACATGCACGCCTACCACGAACTGGGCCTGACCCTGGGCTCGGGCATCTATGGCGCGACGTTCTTCATGCTCACCGGCTTCCACGGTGCCCACGTGACCATCGGCACCATCATCCTGTTCGTGATGTTGATGCGGATCATGCGCGGGCACTTCGACGCCGATCATCAGTTCGGCTTCGAGGCGGCGAGTTGGTATTGGCACTTCGTGGACGTGGTGTGGATCGGACTGTTCGTTTTCGTCTACGTGCTCTAGGCCTTACCACGGCGCATGCGACACCAACTGGCCGCTGAAGAAGCCCCAGGCGATCAAGCCGACGGTGATGGCGGCCAGTGCAACACGGACACTCAAGGCAATGACGAGGCGGTTCGAGCTGCTGTCGTCCTTGACCAGAAAAAACAGGCCGCTGAACAGGCTGACAACCGTGGCAATCAGCATCAGGACGATGGCTGCTTTGAGCATGGTGGAACTCCGGGGGACAGGCGATGCATTTGAGTATAGCTATCGCGATGACCGACTTTCTGGCGACGCCATGAAGCGCTTCCGGCCAGGCATCGTGCCGACACTGGTGGTGGCGCTGTTGCTGCCGCTGCTGGTGTCCCTGGGGTTCTGGCAGTTGAGCCGGGGCGCCCAGAAAAGCGCGCTGCTGCAAAGCTACACCGAGCGCCGGGCCGCCGAGCCAATGGCCAGCACCGAGCTGCAACATACCGCAGACCCGGCCTTTCGCCGAGTACGCCTGCACGGCCAGTTCGATGCCGCCCACAGCCTGCTGCTGGATAACCGCCAGCGCGATGGAAAGGTCGGGATCGAGTTGCTGCAACCGTTTCAGGATCAGGCAACAGGGCTCTGGCTGCTGGTCAATCGCGGCTGGCTGCCATGGCCGGACCGGCGCACACCGCCTCAATTCACCACCCCTGCCGAGGCCTTGAGCCTCGACGCCTGGGTCTACGTCTCCCCCGGCGCGACCTTCCAGCTCCACGCCGACCCCAACTCAACGACCTGGCCTCAACTGGTGACGGCGATTGACCCGGCAAAACTCTGGTCAGCCCTCGACCGCGAAGGGTTCGCCTACGAATTACGCGAGGAAAGCGGCCCCGCGTCCTACCAGGCTGACTGGCCGGTGGTCGCCATGGGCCCGGAAAAACACATCGCTTACGCCGTGCAGTGGTTCGCCATGGCGATCGCCCTGTTCGGCCTTTATCTCTACCTCGGCTGGCACAACGCAAAGGAGAAACACCATGGGAGCGGCCATGAATCCACCCAGCATGTCTGAGGCGAAAACGCCGGCGAGTCGGCGCAAGGGTCGCTTGCAGTTACTGTTGATCCTGCTCGGGGTGATCGGTCCGATGATCCTCGCCACCGGCATGTACAAACTGCAGTTCTGGGTGCCGGAGGGCCGCAGTTATCACGGCGAACTGATCGGCAACGGCCAGACCCGCGCCGACATCGGCGTGCAGGCGCAGGAGGACCGCTGGCAGATGCTGGTCACCGCGCCGAAGGATTGCGCGGTGGACTGCCAGCAGTTGGTGTATCTGGCACGGCAAATCCAGATCGGCCTCGGTCGCGATGCCTCTCGCGCCAGCCACGCACTCGCCGCCGCCCAGCCCCTGACGTCCGAGTACGACGCCAAACTGACCCGGGAATATCCGCAGCTGCAGCGCTATCCGCTGGATTTGAGCACTTTCAGTCAATCGAACGGCGACAAGACCACGCCGCAACTGTGGATCATCGATCCTCACGGCAATCTGGTGCTGCGCTACGACCCGTCGGTCAAGGGCAAGGACTTGCTCAACGACCTGCGCCACCTGCTGAAACTGTCGAACATCGGATAAGGGCATCGTCATGGCCAAACCTGGATTTCGCCTCGCGCTGTTTGCCACCCTGCTGGCACTGATTGTGGTGTTGCTCGGCGCCTATACCCGCCTGACCCACGCCGGCCTCGGCTGCCCGGACTGGCCCGGCTGCTACGGCTTTATCAGTGTGCCGAAAAGCGAAGCCCAACTGGCCCATGCCGAATTGCATTTCCCTGACGCTCCAGTCGAGGTCCACAAGGGCTGGAACGAGATGATCCATCGCTACTTTGCCGGCACCCTCGGCATGCTGATCTCGGTACTGGCCGGACGTGCCTGGATCAATCGCCGGCATCCGGGACAACCGCTGAAGCTGCCGTTGTTCCTGCTGGCGGTGGTGTTTGGCCAAGCGGCATTCGGCATGTGGACGGTGACGCTCAAGCTCTGGCCGCAAGTGGTCACCGGGCATTTGCTTGGCGGCTTTGCCACGCTGAGCCTGTTGTTTCTGCTGACCTTGCGCCTGTCCGGCGTACTGCCGGCGCTGACCGTGCCACGACGCTTGCAACACTGGGCGACGGCCGGGTTACTGCTGGTGATCCTGCAAATTGCCCTCGGCGGCTGGGTCAGTTCCAACTACGCCGCCGTGGCCTGCATCGACTTCCCGACCTGCCACGGCCAATGGCTGCCCCCCGCCGACTTCGCCAACGGCTTTCACCTGACCCAACACATCGGCCCGAATTACCTCGGCGGGCAACTGGACAGCGATGCCCGCACCGCGATTCACCTGACGCATCGCATCGGCGCGTTGCTGGTGACCCTCGTGCTACTGGGTCTGGCGTGGCAACTGAAGGCAGTCGGCATGACACGCCTGGCGGGCCTGGTACTGATCGCTCTCGCCGCACAAATCACCCTCGGTATCAGCAACGTGCTGTTTCATCTGCCGCTGCCAGTGGCCGTCGCGCATAACGCCGGGGGCGCTGCGCTGCTGCTGACGATGGTGTTGGTCAATTATCACGCCCGCACCAGCCTGATTCGGGTCAAGCAACCGGCTCGCTGGCGCTTCAGTCCGCGTAAACAAACAGCCGGGCTCATAACAATAAAAGGAGAGATGCCATGGCGATTCTGATCGGCGAACGTCCCAGTCAGGCGATCTGGCGTGACTACCTGGAGCTGACCAAACCGAAAGTGGTGGTGCTGATGCTCATCACCTCACTGGTGGGGATGTTCCTCGCGACCCGTGCCGGTGTGCCATGGACCGTGTTGCTGTTCGGCAATCTGGGAATCGCCCTGTGCGCGGGCGGTGCGGCAGCGGTCAACCATGTGGTGGACCGGCGCATCGATGCGGTGATGGCCCGCACGCACAAACGGCCACTGGCCGAAGGCCGGGTTTCACCGGCCGCCGCGCTGACCTTTGCCCTGGCGCTGGCGGTGCTCGGCCAGGCCTTGCTGCTGGCCTTTACCAATCCGCTGACCGCCTGGCTGACCCTCGCCTCCCTGCTCGGCTATGCCGTGGTGTACACCGGTTTCCTCAAGCGCGCGACGCCGCAGAACATCGTCATTGGCGGGCTGGCCGGTGCCGCTCCGCCCTTGCTCGGCTGGACCGCCGCCACCGGTCATGTCAGCGCCGAACCGCTGTTGCTGGTCCTGATCATCTTCGCCTGGACCCCGCCACACTTCTGGGCCCTGGCCATTCACCGCAAAGAGGAATACGCCAAGGCCGATATTCCGATGCTGCCGGTGACCCACGGTGAGCATTACACCAAGGTGCATATCCTGCTTTATACCGGCGCGCTGCTGGCCGTCAGCCTGATGCCGTACGTGATACATATGAGTGGCCTGCTCTACCTGATTTGCGCCATCGGCCTGGGCGCCAGATTTCTGCAATGGGCGGTGGTGCTGTACCGTGGCACTCGGCCGCACGCGGCGATCAACACCTTCAAGTACTCTATTTACTACTTGTTCCTGCTGTTCATCGCCCTGCTCGTTGACCACTACTTATTGTTGAATCTATGACTCGAACCCAGAAAACCGTCTTCATCCTCGTCGCCCTGATCGCGCTGGTCCTGGGCCTGACCATCAACAAAGTGCTCTCGGGCAAAGGCCAGGGCGACCCGACGGCGCTGATCGATGCGGGGATTATCCTGCTACCGCAAAGCCGCAGTCTGCCGAGCGTGACGATGACCAATCAGGACGGCCAACCGGTCACGATCAACGAGTTGAAAGGCAAATGGAGCCTGCTGTTCTTCGGCTACACCTTCTGCCCGGACATCTGCCCGACCACCCTCGCCCAACTGCGCCAGATCAAAAGCGAACTGCCGCCCGAGGCGGTGGACAAGTTGCAGATCATACTGGTCAGCGTCGACCCGAATCGCGACACGCCCAAGCAGCTCAAGCAGTACCTGGGCTACTTCGATCCACAGTTCATCGGCCTGGCCCCGGCATCGGTCGAAGAACTGCAAAAAGTCGCCAATGCCGTGAGCATCCCGTTCATTCCGGCGGACACCAGCAAACCGAACTACACCGTCGACCACAGCGGCAACCTGGCGGTGATCGGACCGGACGGGACGCAGCGCGGGTTCATTCGTGCGCCGTTGAACAATCAGAAACTGGTGGTGCAGTTGCCGGTGATGCTCAAACGTCAGTGAAAACACCACGAAACCTGTGGGAGCGAGCTTGCTTCGGGCGGCGCTCCGACGATGGTCGTGAACGTTAACGCGTAAATCCAGATGCCCAGCGGCGTCCTTTTGTTTTTCGCGAGCAAGCTCGCTCCTACAGAGGGCGGTGCTGGGCACAAAAAAGGGGACGCATCTGGCGTCCCCTTTTCA
The DNA here is from genome assembly GCF_016887925.1 of Pseudomonas sp. MIL9. NCBI lineage: Bacteria > Pseudomonadati > Pseudomonadota > Gammaproteobacteria > Pseudomonadales > Pseudomonadaceae > Pseudomonas > Pseudomonas sp. MIL9. The sequence continues at coordinate 34,277 of NZ_JAFEHE010000022.1, forward strand.
TTGCTTTCAGCCAATCAGAACGCTGGCACGACCGCGCCTTTGTACTTCTCGAGAATGAACGCTTTCACTTCCGGGCTGTGCAGTGCAGCAACCAGTTTCTTCATCGCCTCGCTGTCCTTGTCGTCCGGACGGGCAACGAGGATGTTCACGTAAGGCGAGTCGCTGCCTTCGATGACCAGTGCATCCTTGGAGGGATCGAGCTTGGCCTCCAGCGCGTAGTTGGTGTTGATCAGCGCCAGGTCGACCTGGGTCAGCACGCGCGGGATGGTCGCGGCTTCCAGTTCACGGATTTTCAGGTCCTTGGTGTTTTCGGTGATGTCCTTGACGGTCGACAGGATGTTGTTCGAATCCTTCAACTTGATCAGGCCCGCCTTCGCCAGCAGCAGCAAGGCACGGCCGCCGTTGGTGGCATCGTTCGGGATCACCACGTTGGCGCCGCCTGGCAGGTCTTCCAGTTTTTTATGCTTGCTGGAGTAGGCGCCCAGCGGCTCCAGGTGCACGCCGACGACCGAAACCAGGTGGGTGCCCTTGGCCTTGTTGAATTCATCGAGGTACGGCTGGTGCTGGAAGAAGTTGGCGTCCAGGCGTTTTTCCGCAACCTGCACGTTCGGCTGGATGTAGTCGGTGAAGACCTTGACCTTCAGGTCCACGCCTTCTTTGGCCAGGGCCGGTTTAACGAATTCGAGGATTTCCGCGTGGGGAACCGGGGTCGCCGCGACCGTCAGGGTGTCGGCGGCGTGAGCGGAAAAGGCTGCAACGGCAGCGAATGCGACGAGTAGTTTTTTCATTCAGCTAACTCCTTGTGGGTACTCGCTTGCGACGCCTGAAACCAGCGCCTGCCAGCCAATGGCCAGTTCATTGATCATTTACGGGAAAAGTGGACAACCAGTTTGTCGCCGACGGTTTGCAGTACCTGAACCAGTACCAGCAGCAAAATCACGGTGACCACCATCACATCAGTTTGAAAACGCTGGTAACCGAAACGAATCGCCAGGTCACCCAAGCCACCCGCGCCGACCACACCCGCCATCGCCGTGTAGGACACCAGTGTAATAGCTGTCACCGTAATCGCCGCGAAGATGCCCGGACGGGCTTCAGGCAGCAACGCATTGGTGATGATCTGCCGCGTCGTCGCGCCCATCGACTGGGTCGCTTCGATGATGCCGCGATCCACTTCACGCAACGCGGTTTCCACCAGTCGCGCGAAGAACGGCGTGGCGCCCACCACCAATGGCGGAATCGCCCCGGCGACACCGAGGGAGGTACCGGTGATCAACACGGTGAACGGAATCATCACGATCAGCAAAATGATGAACGGCAGCGAGCGCAGGATGTTCACCACCAGCGACAACATCGCGTAGATGCCTTTGGCTTCCAGCAACTGACGCGGGCTGCAGAGGAACAACAACACACCCAGCGGCAGACCCAACAATACGGTGAACAACAGCGAACCACCGAGCATCAGCAAGGTGTCACCGGTGGCCAGCCAGATTTCGAACCAGTCAATATTGGCGAAGAAACTCGTCAGGGCTTCCATTAACGCAGCACCTCCATGTGGACGTCGGCAGCGCTGAAGCGGGCGAAGGCCGCCTCCATGTCACCACCGGTCACGGCCAGGGTCAGTTGCCCGTAGGGAATGTCTTTGATGCGATCGATGCGACCGGCGAGGATGCTGTAGTCCACACCCGTTTCCCGCGCGACGGTACCCAGCAGCGGCGCGTAGGTCGCTTCGCCCTGGAAGGTCAGACGCAGGATGCGCCCCGGTACGTGAGCGAAATCATCGCGCTGTTCGCTTTCGTCGATTTGCTCGTCTTCTTGCACGAAGCGCTTGGTGGTCGGGTGCTTCGGATGCAGGAACACCTCGGCCACCGAGCCTTGCTCGACGATCACGCCAGCGTCCATCACCGCCACCTGGTCACAGACACGACGGATCACATCCATCTCGTGGGTAATCAGCACAATGGTCAGCTTCAGCTCGCGATTGATTTCGGCCAGCAATTGCAGAACCGAGGCTGTGGTCTGTGGGTCCAGGGCACTGGTGGCTTCGTCGCACAGCAGGATTTTCGGCTTGGTCGCCAGGGCGCGGGCGATGCCGACACGCTGCTTTTGACCGCCAGACAATTGCGCCGGGTACTTTTTGGCGTGGTCGGACAAACCGACCCGGGCCAGCAATTCGGCCACACGCCGATCGATATCAGCACGCGACAGCTCACCGGCCAGGGTCAGTGGCAGCGCGACGTTGTCGGCAACGGTCTTGGACGCCAGCAAATTGAAATGCTGGAAGATCATCCCGACCTGTTGACGGAAACGGCGCAAACCGTTGGCGTCGAGCGCGGTGACTTCTTCGCCGTCGACGATGATCTTGCCGCCACTGGAGTTTTCCAGTCGATTGATCAGGCGCAGCAGGGTACTTTTTCCCGCACCGGAATGGCCGATCAGGCCAAAGACCTGACCGTTCTCAATCGTCAGACTGGTCGGGTGCAGGGCGGGAATTTCCTTACCGGCGACGCGGTAGGTTTTATGGACGTTTTGAAACTCGATCACGTAGCGAACCTTGTGGGGCGCGTTAGAAAAGGATCAGCGGTTAGCCGGGCGCGCATTTTAGCCTGTCCGTATAGAGGTTCTTAGCATTTATTTCGCATTCAACCAGCCATTTGGCAATAACGCGATCAAAGGTCAGATAAAAGGAACGGTCAAAAACGTCATCAGTCACTAATTAGGCCACTCGAAAAAAGCCCGAGGAGTTATGCCTGATGAGTACCAAAAAGCCTGCCGCCACCAAAAGCGCACTGGCCGGGACCGATACCCTGGACCGCAGCAATACCAACGCCAAACTCGATAGCCTGGAAAAATTCCGCTCCGACGCCACCGATCAGGCCCTGCGCACCAATCAGGGCGTGAAGGTGGCGGACAATCAAAACACCCTGAAGGCCGGGGCCCGCGGGCCTTCGCTGCTGGAAGACTTCATCATGCGTGAAAAAATCACGCACTTTGACCATGAACGCATTCCCGAGCGCATCGTTCACGCTCGGGGCACGGGTGCCCATGGCTACTTTCAGTCCTACGAAAACCATAGCGTGCTGACCAAGGCGGGTTTCCTGCAGGACCCAAGCCAAAAAACGCCGGTATTCGTTCGTTTTTCCACCGTGCAAGGCCCTCGTGGATCGGGCGACACGGTCCGGGATGTACGAGGCTTCGCGGTGAAGTTCTTCACCGACGAAGGCAACTTCGATCTGGTGGGCAACAACATGCCGGTGTTTTTCATTCAGGACGCCATCAAGTTTCCTGACTTCGTGCATGCGGTGAAACCCGAACCGCATAACGAGATACCCACCGGCGGCTCGGCCCACGATACGTTCTGGGACTTTGTCTCGTTGCAACCGGAATCGGCACACATGGTGATCTGGGCCATGTCCGACCGGGCCATCCCGAAAAGCCTGCGCAGCATGCAGGGGTTCGGCGTTCACACTTTCCGCCTGATCAATGCCGAAGGAAAATCACGCTTCGTCAAATTCCACTGGCGCCCCACCGCCGGAACTTGCTCGCTGGTGTGGGATGAAGCGCAGAAACTCGCGGGCAAGGACACCGACTACCACCGTCGCGACCTCTGGGAATCCATCGAGATGGGGGACTACCCGGAATGGGAACTCGGTGTTCAGGTCATCGAGGAAGAAAACGAACATGCCTTCGATTTCGACATTCTCGACCCCACCAAGCTGATTCCGGAAGAGCTGGTGCCCATCACACCGCTGGGCAAAATGGTGCTCAACCGCAACCCCGACAACTTCTTTGCCGAAACCGAACAGGTAGCTTTCTGTCCGGGCCATATCGTGCCGGGAATCGACTTCTCCAACGATCCGCTGCTGCAAGGTCGGCTGTTTTCCTACACCGATACGCAGATCAGCCGACTCGGCGGACCGAACTTTCACGAGATTCCCATCAACCGTCCGGTCTCGCCGTTCCACAACGGCCAGCGGGATGCGTTGCACCGCACCACGATTGATAAGGGCCGCGCATCCTACGAACCAAACTCAATCGACGGCGGCTGGCCGAAAGAGACCCCACCCGCCGCGCAGGACGGCGGTTTCGAGACGTATGCCGAACGCATCGACGCCAACAAGATCCGTCAGCGCAGCGAGTCGTTCAGCGACCACTTCTCCCAGGCACGGCTGTTTTTCCACAGCATGAGCCAGCATGAGCAGGAGCACATCATCTCGGCGTACAGCTTCGAACTGGGCAAGGTTGAACGGGAGTTCATCCGCGCACGGCAAGTAAACGAGATCCTCGCCAACATCGACCTGGAACTGGCCAAGCGCGTGGCGCAGAACCTGGGCTTGCCGGCACCGAAGGCCGGAACGGTCGATGTGCCGAAAATTTCTCTGGAACGTTCGCCCGCCCTTAGCCAGGCCAATCTGCTACCGGGCCATATCAAGACGCGAAAAGTCGCCATCCTTGCAGCCAACGGTGTCGATGGCTCGGCCATTGATGCCATGAAGAAAGCGCTGGAAGCCGAAGGTGCGCACGCCAAACTGCTTGGCCCGACTTCCGCTCCTGTGACGACCGCCGATGGCAAGGCATTACCAGTGGATGCATCCATGGAAGGTTTGCCTTCCGTAGCGTTCGACGCGGTGTTCGTGCCCGGCGGTGCAGCATCGATCAAGGCCTTGAGCACGGACGGCGTGGCCCTGCATTACCTGCTCGAAGCCTACAAACACTTGAAAGCGATCGCGCTGCATGGCGAGGCGAAGCAGTTACTGGATGTGTTGAAGCTGGAGGCGGATACAGGGTTAATCGTCGGAGCGGATGCCAAGCTGATCAAGCCGTTTTTCGCGGCCATCGGGCAGCATCGGGTTTGGGACAGGGAGCCGAAGGCCAAGGCTGTTCCGGCCTGAAAGTTTTGAGCGATGAAAGGCCACCATCGCGAGCAAGCTCGCTCCCACAGTTGATTTGCAGTGAACACAAATCGAACGTGGGAGCGAGCCTGCTCGCGATGCTTTTAAGGTTTTTTGCGAGGGCTGAGCACCATCTGCGCCGGAACGCTGCGCAGGATCTGCCGCTCCAGCTTCAGGTCAAACTCCGGATCGAGCTTTTTCACCCGCTTGCTCAGCAAATTCGCCAACCACGGATAATCTTCAGTACGCGGAGCCTGAATGCTCACATCACACTGAAAATTCACCACATCGGCGGCGATAGCGTCCAGTTGTCGACGCAACTTGGCCATATCGTTGATATTCAGTGCAACCGTGGTGCTTTCAGCCGTCGGGTCGATGACCTTGGCTTTTGGCTGGGCTTCGGCTGCCTTGAGAGCGGCTTCGGCCTTTTCCAGTTCAGCCTTGCGCGCCTGGGCGATGGCGCCATTGACCCCACCGGTCAGTGCCGGCGCCTTGGGCATCAACGCACGGGCACGACTCAGGGCGGTGGCTGCGGCGTTTACATCACCTTTTTGCAACACGATCTGACTGCGCATCAAATAGGCTTCAGCCAGTTGACGCTGGTATTGCTCAAGGGATTGATCGTTGGGCGATTCGGCCTGCAAGGCAGCCAGTTGATCTTCCGCCGTGGCCAGTTCGCTGCTGGCCAGACTTTGCTCAAGCTGTGCAATGGCCGCGGCCCGCGCATCGGGGGCTTCGGTGGCCGCCGGTGGCGTGCTTTGGCAAGCGCCCAGCAGCACGGAAAATGCGACAAGGAGCAGATAACGGGAGGCGAACGACTTCATTCCTGCGACTCTCTATTTGCGCAAAAAACGAGCAAGTCTACACCCCTCGACGGGGCAGAACAAAACTCAGCAGAAACAGCGCGGCGGCCGCCACCACAATTGACGGGCCGGCCGGGGTGTCCTTGAACCAGGACAACGCCAATCCGCCACACACGGCGAGTATGCCCAGCAGGCTCGCACCCAGTGCCATCTGCTCCGGCGAGCGGGCGTGACGTTGTGCCGCAGCCGCCGGGATGATCAGCAACGAAGTGATCAGCAACACACCGACGATTTTCATCGCCACGGCAATTACCACGGCGATCAACAGCATCAGCGCCATGCGTAATCCGGCTACGGGCAAGCCCTCGACCCTGGCCAACTCCTCGTGCACAGTGATGGCCAGCAACGGCCGCCACAAGGCCACCAACAGCGCCAGAACGGCCGCGCTACCACCCAGGATCCAGGCCAGATCGGTCGGGCTGATCGCCAGCAGGTCGCCGAACAGATACGCCATCAGGTCGATCCGCACTTCGTGCATGAAGCTTAGTACCACCAGGCCCAGAGAGAGCGTGCTGGGTGCGAGAATTCCCAAAAGCGTGTCAGACGCCAGCGGCTGACGCTGTTGCAAAGTCACCAGCAACACCGCCAACAGCAAGCAGCCCACGGTCACCGCTACGGTCGGACTGACATCCAGCAAAAAGCCCAACGCCACGCCCAGCAGGGCCGCGTGGGACAAGGTGTCGCCAAAATAAGCCATGCGGCGCCAGACCACGAAGGAACCCAAAGGCCCCGCGACTACCGCCAGGGCCAGACCTGCAAGCAGGGCGTAGAGCAGAAAATCAGCCATGCTTGCAGCTATCTCCATGGACGTGGGTATGGCCCGATCCGGGCGCCTTGACCACCGAGCCATGCAGATCGTGGGCGTGGTCGTGATGGTGGTGATAAATCGCCAGGCTTTGTGCGTTTTTTCCGAACAGCTCGACGAAGGCCGGATCGCCGCTGACCTGCTCAGGGTGACCGGAACAGCAAACGTGGCGATTGAGGCAAACCACCTGGTCAGTGGTGCTCATCACCAAGTGCAGGTCGTGCGACACCATCAATACCCCGCAACCGTGACGGTCACGCAGACGGGTAATCAAACTGTAGAGTTCGGCCTGACCGGCCACATCGACACCTTGCACCGGTTCGTCGAGCACCAGCAGTTCCGGCTCGCGCAACAAGGCCCGGGCCAACAAGACACGCTGCATTTCACCGCCGGAAACACTTTGCACCGGGCTGTCGATCACCTGCTCGGCACCGACTTCCTTGAGGGCCGCCAGGGCCATCGCCCGGTCCACGCCCGGCACCAGACGCAAGAAGCGCAGAACCGAGAGCGGCAGTGTCGGATCGACGTGAAGTTTTTGCGGCATGTAACCGATGCGCAGTTTCGGCTTGCGCCAGACGCTGCCACTGTCCGGTTTCAACAGACCGAGCACAGCGCGCACCAACGTCGTCTTGCCTGCGCCATTGGGGCCGATCAATGTGACGATCTGGCCCGGTTCGACGCTCAACTCGATGTTATCCAGCACACTTTGCCCGGCAAACGTGACGGCAACCTGCTCGAGGCGGATCAGCGCGTTGCTCATCAAGCCCCCTGACAACCTGAGCAAAGACCAATCACTTCGACGGTCTGGCCTTCGACGACGAACCCGACATCCTGAGCGCTGGCGATGATCGCGTCGCTGATGGACTTCTGTTCGAGCTCGATGGCCGCGTGACATTGGCGGCAAATCAGGAACTGGCCCTGATGCGCGTGCTCCGGGTGATTGCAGCCGATGAAGGCGTTGAGCGAGGAGATCCGGTGAACCAGGCCGTTCTCCAATAGAAAATCCAGCGCCCGGTACACGGTCGGTGGCGCGGCGCGGCGGCCGTCCTGCTCACTCAGCACCGCGAGAATGTCGTACGCGCCCAGCGGTTTGTGGCTTTGCCACACCAGTTCCAGCACCCGGCGACGCAAGGCGGTCAAACGCAGGCCCTGGCGCGCGCAAAGTGCATCGGCCTCGGACAAAGCGCTGTGAACGCAATGAGAGTGGTCGTGGGGACGGCTGGCAATCGGTGTTTTAGGCATGAGCGGCGACGCGTATGGTGAGAGACGTTATTATGTTACCCGTTCTCGCCTCTTCGAGTGGTCATCGTGTCCCGACTTTTTTCTGTTTTTGTCGCATTTGTCGCCAGTTTTCTGCTGATCGGCTCGGCCCACGCCGAAGTCAAAGTCCTTACCAGCATCAAGCCGCTGCAATTGATAGCCGCGGCGGTGCAGGACGGCGTGGCGATTCCGGAAGTGCTGCTGCCGCCGGGAGCCTCACCGCATAACTATGCCTTGCGCCCTTCCGATGTACGGAAAGTGCAATCGGTGGATCTGCTGTACTGGATCGGCCCGGACATGGAAGGTTTCCTGCCACGCGTGCTGAACGGTCGTACGCTGCCGAGCGTCGCCGTGCAGGATCTGCCGGGCATGAAGCTGCGCCGTTTCGCCGAAGATAGCCACTCCCACGCCGAAGAGGCCGATGAGCATGACCACGATCATCGCCCGGGTAGCCTGGACGCACATTTGTGGCTGTCGCCGATCAACGCCCGTGTCATCGCGGCGAAAATGGCGGCTGACCTCAGTGCAGCCGATCCCGCCAATGCCACGCGCTATCAAAGCAATCTCAAGGCGTTCGATGAGCGTCTCGATGCGCTGGATCTGCGCCTAAAGAAACGTCTGGCCGGTATTGAAGGCAAACCTTACTTCGTGTTCCACGAAGCCTTCGATTACTTCGAGGACGCTTATGGGCTCAAGCACACCGGCGTTTTCAGTGTTGCAGCCGAAGTGCAGCCCGGCGCCCAGCATGTCGCGGCGATGCGCGCGCGGCTGCAGGAAGTGGGCAAGACCTGCGTGTTCAGCGAACCGCCCCTGCGTCCGCGCCTGGCGGAAACCCTGGTGGCCGGGCTGCCGGTGAAACTGGCGGAACTGGATGCGCTGGGCGGATACACACCAGCGACTGCCCAGGGGTATGAGCAGGTACTGGAAAAATTGGGAAATGACCTGGCAGGGTGCCTTGAGTCGCTGTAACTGACACAAAACCTGTGGTGAGGGGGCTTGCCCCCCTCACCAAAACTTAGAGCGCGAAAGGCAGCGGCGTATTGACCTTCTGCCGCTGCGCCAACCGCAGTTGGAACTCCATCGGATCGTGAATCAACACGTCCTGCCCGGCGAACGACTCCGCTGCGATCAGGCGTGACAGCCAGAAGCGCACGCAAGCCACACGCAGCATGGTCGGCCATAGCTCGGCTTCGGCAGCAGTGAATGGCCGCAGGGCCGCATAGGCCCCCAACAAAGCCCGGGCACGTGGCCCATCGATCAGCCCCTCTTCGTCCGAACACCAGTCATTCAAGGCAATCGCCACGTCGTAGAGCATCGGCCCCGAGCAGGCGTTGTAGAAGTCGATCAGCCCGGTCAGGTGCGTTCCTTCGAACATCGCGTTATCGCGGAACAGATCGGCGTGGATGTTGGCTCGCGGCAGTGCCAGAATTTTCTCTTTTTGCCGAGTGATTTCTTCCAGTGCCCGTTGCAGCAGGTCTTTCTGCTCGGCGTTCAGGTGCGACAGAAACTGCGTACCCTCTTCCAGCATCCAGTCGAGGCCGCGATCGGTTTTGCGCTTGATCATGTTGGCTTGAGTCGCCAGGTGCAGATGGCCGAGCAACTCGCCGACTTGCGCGCAATGTTGCGCATTGGCTTGCTTGATGTGCTTGCCGGCCAGGCGCGGTTGCAACAGCGCTGGCTTGCCGGCCAGTTCGCGCAGGGCAACACCGTCGGTGGTGCGCAAGGCGTAAGGCACCGGCAGATCGGCTTCGTGCAGCACGTCGAGCAGTTCAATGAAGAACGGCATCTCCTGGACCGGACCACGCTCGACCAGGGTCAGGACGAATTCGCCCTGCTCCAGGCTGATAAAGAAATTGGTGTTTTCGCTACCGGCGGCAATCCCCTGGAAATCAAGCAGGCGGCCGAGGCCATAAGGGGCGAGAAAAGCTTCCAGCTCGGGCCGAGCCAGGGGAGTGAACACAGACATGTTTAAACTGCCAGTACGGGCGCCGCCAGCAGGCCAGCGCCGATTGAAATTAAGAAACTATTTCCACTCAAAGATCTTCCACGACGGTATCAGCATATCCGGCTGATCCGAGCGGATGTAGTTTGCATCGGTGCCATCGGCACGCACAAGAAAGTACGGCTTACCTATTTTCGGCGTGACCTTGATGGCATACAAAAAACCATTCTGCCGATACTCCTGAATGGTTTTATCGCCTTCCGTGCGAATGGTTACTTCCGGATCTGCGGAAGGCGCATCGTCCGCCGCCATGGCGGCTAATGGAGCGATCGCAAACAAGCCAGCCAGCAACAGGCGATTTAGTGTGCACATGATAACCTTGTCCCTTTGTCGTCAACGGTCCCGCTATTCTAGCGCCGGACCCGCCGAAAAGGTTGATCCTGCTCATGAGCCAAGCTCCCCTCGTCCTGGTGGACGGTTCTTCTTACCTGTACCGCGCCTTTCACGCGCTGCCGCCACTGACCACGTCCAAAGGCCTGCCGACCGGTGCGGTCAAGGGCGTACTGAACATGCTCAAGAGCCTGCGCAAGCAATATCCGGACAGTCCGTTCGCCGTGGTGTTCGATGCCAAGGGTGGGACATTTCGCGATGACCTGTACGCCGAATACAAGGCCAACCGTCCGAGCATGCCCGACGACATGCGCGTGCAGATCGAGCCGCTGCACCAGAGCGTGATCGCTCTGGGCTTCCCGCTCCTGTGCGTTGATGGCGTCGAAGCCGATGACGTGATTGGCACTCTGGCCCGCAGCAGCGCAGCCGCCAACCGTCCGGTGATCATCTCCACCGGCGATAAGGACATGGCACAACTGGTCGACGGCCACATTACCTTGGTCAACACCATGACCGGTAGCAGCATGGACGTGGAGGGCGTGAAGGAGAAATTCGGCGTCGCTCCCGAGCAGATCATCGATTATCTGGCGCTCATGGGCGATTCTTCCGACAACATTCCGGGAGTTCCGGGCATCGGTCCGAAGACCGCTTCCGGCCTGCTGGTCGGGGTCAATGGCGGGCTGACCGAGCTCTACGCGCAGCTCGATATCGTGCCGACCCTGCCGATCCGGGGCGCCAAGACCCTGCCGGCCAAGCTCGAAGAGCACAAGGAAATGGCGTTCCTGTCCTATCAGCTGGCGACCATCAAGGTCGACGTGCCGCTGGATATCGGCCTCGAAGACCTGCAAATGGGTGCCGAAGATCCGGAAAAACTTTACGAGCTCTACAGCCTGCTGGAATTCAAGAGCTGGTTGAACGATCTGCAACGCGACGCCAAGCGTATCGAACTGAGCGCTGCCGCCGAGCCAGAGCCGCTCGCCGACCTGTTCAGCGCCGCCGACGCCGAAGCGCCCGCGGTCACCTCCGAAACCCGATACGAAACCGTTCTTGATCAAGCACGGTTCGACGTCTGGCTGGAGAAACTGCACAACGCCAAACTGTTCGCCTTCGACACCGAAACCACCGGCATCGACGCGCAACAGGCGCAACTGGTGGGCCTGTCATTCGCCGTGCAGGCCAACGAAGCGGCCTACATCCCGCTGACCCATTCCTACATCGGTGTGCCCGAGCAACTGGACCGCGACACCGTCCTGCGCGCCCTCAAGCCGATCCTGGAAGACCCGAACAAACTCAAGGTCGGCCAACACGCCAAGTTCGACATGAACATCCTGGCCAACTGCGCCATCGGTGGCGATCAGGCCAACGGCATCACTGTGCGCGGCATTGCCTTCGACACCATGCTTGAGTCCTACGTGCTCAACTCCACCGCGACCCGCCATGACATGGACAGCCTGGCGCTGAAGTACCTGGATCACACCACAGTGAGTTTCCAGGACATCGCCGGTAAAGGAGCCAAGCAGCTGACGTTCGACCAGATTGCCCTCGAGCAGGCCGGGCCTTACGCCGCCGAGGACGCCGACATCACTTTGCGCCTGCACCAGGCGCTGTTCGAGAAACTCACCGCTATCCCGAGCCTGGCCAGCGTGCTGACCGACATCGAAATTCCGTTGGTGCCGGTGCTGGCGCGCATCGAACGCCAAGGGGCTTTTGTCGATGCTGCTCTGCTGGGCCTACAAAGCATCGAACTGGGCGACAAGATGGTCGCGCTGGAGCGCGAAGCCTTTGAGATCGCCGGCGAAGAGTTCAACCTCGGTTCGCCCAAGCAGCTGGGGACCATCCTCTACGAGAAACTCGGTCTGCCGGTGCTGAAGAAAACCGCCAAGGGCCAGCCATCCACTGCCGAGGAAGTGCTGGCCAAACTGGCCGAGGACGACTATCGCCTGCCGAAAGTGCTCATGGAATACCGTTCCATGAGCAAGCTGAAAAGCACCTACACCGACCGCTTGCCGGAGCAGATCAACCCGCGTACCGGGCGCATCCACACGTCTTACCATCAGGCGGTGGCGTCCACTGGACGCCTGTCCTCCAGCGATCCGAACCTGCAGAACATTCCGGTGCGCACCGCTGAAGGGCGTCGCATCCGCCAGGCTTTCGTGGCCCCGGCCGGTTACAAGTTGCTGGCGGCGGACTACTCGCAGATCGAGTTGCGGATCATGGCTCACCTGTCCCGCGATGAAGGCTTGATGAACGCCTTCCGTCACAATCTGGACGTGCACACCGCGACCGCCGCCGAGGTGTTCAAGGTCGAACTGGCCGACGTCACTTCCGACCAGCGCCGCAGCGCCAAGGCGATCAACTTCGGTCTGATCTACGGCATGGGCGCACAAAAGCTCGGCAAGGACATTGGCGTGGACACCAAGACCGCCAAGGCCTACATCGACACTTACTTTGCCCGTTACCCCGGCGTTCGCCAATACATGGACCGCACCCGCGCACAGGCGGCGGATCAAGGGTATGTGGAGACGTTCTTCGGGCGGCGGCTGTACCTGCCGGAGATCAACTCCAACAAGCCGCAGGAACGCGCCGCCGCTGAACGCACGGCGATCAACGCACCGATGCAAGGCACGGCGGCGGACATCATCAAGAAAGCCATGGTCGCGGTGGATAACTGGCTCGCCACATCCGGCCTCGATGCCAAAGTCATCCTGCAAGTGCACGATGAACTGGTGCTTGAGGTGCGTGAAGACCTGGTCGATCAGGTCAGCGAGGAAATTCGCCTGCACATGAGTGGCGCGGCGAAACTGGACGTTCCGTTGCTGGTGGAAGTGGGCGTAGGCAACAACTGGGATGAGGCTCACTGAGCCTTCTGACCAGACACTGCTCTCCTGCTGCGGCGTAGTGCCGCAGCAGAGCAAGCGAAGGGTGATTATTCCGGAAGGCGCTTAGGGTTATTCCAAAGGCATTCGAAAAAAATCTGAACTAATCCGCCAAAACACCACTCAGAGTTACTGAATGGCTGGTGAAGCCCTTCGATGCTCCTATGTTGTGTTAAGTGTTGGCAGATATCTGGACCCCGCCCTAGCGGTCTGGAACTTGAACCCCGGACCTTCCCCCTCCCCATAGAAGTCCGGGGTTTTTTTTGCCTGCAGCTTTTACTCGGCCGCTTCGGCGCCCTTGTCCGCCAGCTCCATCCAGTCCGCCAGTACAGTGTAGGCGTCTTCCAGGCCCATGCGTTTTGGCGCCGAAAAAAGCTGAATGGTCACGGCATCGCCCCAACCCTTGCGAATTTCCGACTGCACTTTGAGCAGCGTGTTCTTGGCTGCACCGTAGGTGAGCTTGTCCGCTTTGGTCAGCAGGATATGCATGGGCATGCCGCTGGCGACGGCCCAATCGAGCATCAGCAGGTCGAAGTCGGTCATTGGATGACGGATATCCATCATCAGAATCAGACCCTTCAGGCTTTCGCGACTGCCCAGGTACGCTTCAAGGTGACGCTGCCAGTGTTGTTTGAGCGGAATGGGTACTTTTGCGTATCCGTAACCTGGCAGGTCGACCAGACGGCGTTCATCGTCTAGCTTGAAGAAGTTCAACAACTGTGTGCGACCCGGCGTTTTCGAGGTTCGCGCCAGGCTCGCGTGAGTCAGGGTGTTAAGCGCACTGGACTTGCCGGCGTTGGAACGACCGGCGAAGGCCACTTCAAAGCCTTCGTCATCCGGACATTGGTCGACTTTGGCGGCGCTGAGCATGAAGGTGGACTGTTGGCACAGACCGAGGATGGGGTTCTTGAGTTGCATGGGATTTCCGATGTGGGCGGCGCCTGGAATGGGCGCGGCAAGCGGTGTCGCTTCCGTTTCACTGACGCCAGTATATAATGCCGCAGATTTTGTGTGCGCTTTGTCCCAGCGTAGGATGAAGTTCATGAGAGCGATAGACCTTGATTGCGCATTAGAACGCAACACGCTCTCAACCCTGAAAAGGTCGTTTTATGACGAAATGGCTGCTAGTTGCCGGTGTCTTGATGCCGCTTTACAGCGCTCAGGCTACACAGGATCCGGAAGCTGTGTACAACCGTGTTTGTGGTGCCTGTCATTCCGGCCAACTACCCATGGCGCCCCGCAAGGGCGATCAGGCAGCTTGGACGCCGAGGTTGGCGAAAGGTATGGAGACGCTGGTGCAACACGTGACCCAGGGTTTCAAGGCGATGCCGCCGCGTGGTTTGTGCATGGACTGCAGTGCCGAGGATTACCAGGCCATCATCCAGTGGATGAGCGAGTAATCCCGGTCCATAACTCTTTAACCCTTAGCCGTAGTTGGATTAGCTGATGAACAAATTGATCGTGAGTCTGCTGTTGACCGTGGGGATCTCCGGCATTGCCCATGCTGCAGGTGAGCCAGCAAAACCTGGTGACGCCACTGCAGGCCAGGCAAAAGCCGCCGTATGTGGTGCCTGTCATGGCCCGGATGGCAACAGCATGGCGCCTAACTTTCCAAAACTGGCCGGCCAGGGTGAACGCTACCTGACCAAGCAACTGCACGACATCAAGTCGGGCAAGCGCACGGTTCTGGAAATGACAGGCCTGCTGACCAACCTGAGCGATCAGGACCTGGCCGATATCGCTGCCTATTTCTCCAGCCAGAAAGGCAGTGTCGGTGCCGCCGATGAGAAGCTTGTGGCTCGCGGTCAGGATTTGTTCCGTGGCGGCAAAGTGGATCAGGGCATGCCTGCGTGCACCGGTTGCCACTCGCCCAATGGCGCGGGTAACGCGGCAGCCGGCTTCCCGCACTTGGGTGGTCAGCATGCTCAATACGTGACCAAGCAACTGACTGACTTCCGTGAAGGTAACCGTACGAACGACGGTGACACCATGGTCATGCGCAGTATTGCCGCGAAGCTCAGCAACAAAGACATCGAAGCGGTGTCCAGCTACATTCAGGGCCTGCACTAAGGCCGGCGAATCGGGCGTTGCGCAGGGTGTCTATCGCCTGCCACGTTAACGCTCGATTAATCCATCGCAGCAAGTATAAAAAGGGTGGCTTTGGCCGCCCTTTTTTGTGGCCGCTGCCGTTACACTACAGAACTCAAGCCCGCCAGGACCTGTCTGAAAACAGGTCGCGCGTGGCGATAAATTTGTCCAGGAGTAAAGCATGCGTAATCTGATCATCAGCGCCGCACTCGTCGCTGCCAGCCTGTTCGGCATGACTGCCCAGGCCGCCGAAGCCCCCGCTACCCCTTATGTCGAACTGACTAATCCGGTTCCGGTTGCCGTGCCTGGCAAGATCGAAGTGGTGGAGCTGTTCTGGTACGGCTGCCCGCATTGCTATGCCTTCGAGCCAGTGATCAATCCGTGGGTTGAAAAATTGCCGTCCGACGTGAATTTCGTACGCATCCCCGCCATGTTTGGTGGTCCATGGGACGCCCACGGCCAAATGTTCCTGACCCTTGAAGCCATGGGCGTCGAGCACAAGGTGCACGCTGCGGTGTTCAACGCCATCCAGAAAGAACACAAAAAGCTGACCGACAAGAATGACATGGCGGACTTCCTGGCCACCCAGGGCGTAGACAAGGACAAGTTCCTGGCCACCTTCGACTCCTTCGCCATCAAGGGCCAGATCAACAAGGCCAAAGAACTGGCCAAGAAATATGAAATCTCCGGCGTTCCAACCATGATCGTCAACGGCAAGTATCGTTTTGACGTCGGTTCTGCCGGCGGTGCCGAACAGGCCCTGCAACTGGCCGACAAACTGGTAGACAAAGAGCGAGCGGCTAACAAGGCTGCCGCCAACTAAGCGCGGTACTCACCATGCGCCGCTGGGGAACCGAACGCGTCGTTGGCCTGCATGATCCGCAGGTCAACGAACACCATCTGGAGTCTACGGGCTTGCCGGCGGACAGCCGTCTGCGCTTGCTCAGCTTCAACATTCAGGTCGGCATCAGCACCGAGCGCTATAGGCACTACCTGACCCGAGGCTGGCAACATCTGTTGCCGCACCCCGGGCGTGCCGACAATCTGCAGAAAATCGGCAATCTGCTCGGCGACTTCGACCTGGTCGCGTTGCAGGAAGCCGATGGCGGCAGCCTGCGTTCAGGCTACGTCAATCAAGTCGAACACCTGGCCCAGCTCGGCGCCTTCCCCTACTGGTATCAACAACTCAATCGAAATCTCGGGCGTCTCGCTCAGCACAGCAACGGCGTGCTGAGCCGCCTGCGCCCGTGGGCGATTGAAGATCATCCGCTGCCGGGGCCGAAAGGCCGCGGGGCGATTCTGGTGCGCTTCGGCGAAGGCCCGGAGGCGTTGGTGGTGGTCATGATGCACCTGGCACTGGGCGCCCGTGCTCGCAGCCTGCAACTGGCCTATATCCGTGATCTGATCGGCGATTACAAGCACCAGGTACTGATGGGCGACATGAACACCCATGCCAGCGACTTGCTGCAAAACTCGCCATTGCGTGACCTCGGCCTGCTGGCCCCGCAACTGGAAGCGACCTTCCCCAGCTGGCGTCCGCAGCGCTGTCTGGACCATATTCTGTTGAGCCCGACCCTGACCCTTGAAAAGGTCGAAGTGCTGGCCCAGCCCATTTCCGATCACCTGCCGGTCGCGGTAGAGATTCGTCTGCCGGGTTCGCTCACGGCCGATGCATTGCCCGCGTTGAGTCCTGCCCCTCGCGGATCCCTTGAATGAGCGACGAAACACAGCGCTGGAAAGAGAAATACCTCAAAAGCATCGAACAACAGGAAAAGCTCGAACGTCGCTGGGACGCACGCCTCGACTTGCTGCGTCGCGGCCTGGTACGCAGCACTCTGGCGGCGGAAGGCACCGACCGCGCCGTCGACCAGTGCATGAAGGAAATGCGCGAAGTGGTGCGCACCGACGACATGGACGCCGGCCTGGCCGCCCTGCTCCCGCGCCTGGAAAAAGCCGTGCTCGAGTCCGAGCAGCGCCGGGAGACACGTGTCAACCAGACCAGCGCCGCACTGACCGCACTGGTCACTCAACTGCAAAAATTGCCGCTGCCCCGAGAAGTCCGGCGACCACTGAAGCATTTCGCCAAACAACTGGATAGTCGGGTCAGCCAGGCCCGCGAGATCCCTTTGCTCCTGAGTGAGCTCAGCGGTCTGCAGGGCAAGGCCCTGAGTCAGCTGGATAGCCCGACAGAACCCGATCGACCGGGGCTGCTGCAGCGGCTGTTCGGTCACCGCGAAACCGAGGAAGCGGCCGTCGCCCTGGAACAGGCCCCCATCGCGCCGTCCGCCGAAGCCGTTTGCGCACCGGTTGCCGCGACACCCTCAGTACCTGTGGATCTCGCGCCCGCCCTCGATGAACCGCCGAAGGCGCTTCCGGTCTCTCCCGAAGCGGTTTCCACCCCACCGGCCATCGAAACTTCATCGCAAACGACAGAGTCGTCAGCCGTACACGCAGTTGTTCCGCCAACCCCGGAACCTCAACAAGAGCCCGAATCGCCCATCGAGACGACGGCCCCACCTGCTTCAGAGGCACCCAGGGAGGCGGAATTCTCCTCCATCGTACCGCTGGCGCAGACTGACCTGGGGACCAACCCTGACGAACTGACCCCGGTGGTGTTTCTCGACACCCTGCCACTCCCGGCGCCCATGGCCCAGGCACTGGCGGCCATCGATCCGGAGCAATCCGAGGACGACATACTCTATGCCCTGCCGGACTCGCCCGAGCCGTCGTACAGCTCGGTAGCCAAACACATCGAAGACACCTTGCTGGGCCTGCTCGACGACCTGACGCTACCTGAACGTCACCGCCCGCAAGCCGAATCGATGCGTGACCGCTTGAAAAATGGTTTGAACTGGTACGAGTTGCTACCGATCCTCGACGATCTCGCCACCTTGATGCTGGCGATCTCCGACAGCGGTCAGCACGAATTCGAGACTTACCTGCAACGACTCAATGAACGACTCGAATCGTTCCAGAGCAATCTGCAGGCTGCCAGCGACGGTCATGCCGACAACCGGTCTGCCGCGCAAGCCATGGACACGCAGATCCGCGAACAAGTCGACGGCTTGCAGAACAGCATGCATGAAGCGGCAGACCTGGATGACCTCAAGCAAGTACTGGAGAACCAACTCGAAGGTCTGCTGGGCACCATGGACCAGCACCGCAAGCAACGCGACGAGCGTGAGCAGGAGGTGGCGGGCCGCCTGAAAAGCCTGGCCGAACGGGTGGCCCTCATGGAGCAGGAGGCCCTGGGCTTTCGCGAACACCTCGAAGAGCAACGCCAGAAAGCCTTGATCGACCCGCTGACCGGTCTGCCCAACCGCGCCGCCTGGAGCGAACGCCTGGACCACGAAATCAGCGAGTGGCAGCAACACGGCAACACGCTGATGCTGGCGATGCTCGACCTCGATCACTTCAAGCGCATCAACGATAACTACGGTCACCTGGCGGGCGACAAAGTGCTGAAACTCATCGCCAGCGTGCTGCGCAAGCGCCTGCGTGACACGGATTTCATTGCACGCTTCGGCGGTGAAGAGTTTGTCCTGTTGATGCCCTCCACCGTGCCGGCGGCCGGCATGAAGCTGCTGGAATACCTGCGCGCATCCATTGAAGCCTGCCCTTTCCACTTCAAGGGTGAGCGGGTGACGATCACTATTTCCATGGGCCTGACGGCGTTCAAACCGGGGGAACATAGCGACCTGGTGCTTAAGAGAGCCGATCAGGCGCTATACCGGGCAAAAAATGCAGGACGAAACCGGGTGGAACTGGGCTGACGGGCAATTGTTCCATTTTGTTTAAAACTGCGCGATTGGCGTCCACGCGCAAGGCAGTACGTTACACTGTTGCATTACTGTCTTGCGCGTATCGCCCTCCACCATGAAATATTTCGCTCTTATCGTGTCGCTGATTCTGCTGGCCGGCTGCGCCAGCGGCCCCCGTTTCGACACCAGCCACCCCTCCGCCAACCACGACAGCCGCATTCAGTTCGTGGTGCTGCATTACACCAATGCATCCCAGGAGCGCTCTCTGCAACTGCTCACCCACGGTGAAGTCAGTAGCCACTACCTGATCGGCGACGACAAGAACGCGACCATCTTCAAACTGATGGACGAAAACCAGCGCGCCTGGCACGCCGGGGACAGCCAATGGCAAGGACGGACCTGGCTCAACTCCAGTTCCATCGGCATCGAAATCGTCAATCCGGGATTCAAGGACACTCCGACCGGACGTCTCTGGTATCCCTACAGCGAAGCCCAGGTCCAGTCGCTGATCGTCCTGCTCAAGGACATCAGCAAGCGCCACGCCATCAACCCTCACAGCATCATCGGCCACAGCGACATCGCACCGCTGCGCAAACTCGATCCCGGGCCGTTGTTTCCCTGGAAACGCCTGGCGAGCGAAGGCATCGGCATTTGGCCGAACGAGCAAGCCGTGGCGAGGCAACAAGCGATATTCGAGGCACAGTTGCCGAGCATCACCTGGTTTCAGACACAGCTGGCCCGCGTCGGTTACGACACGCCGCAAACCGGCGAACTGGACGTGGCAACCCGCCACGTGCTCGCCGCCTTTCAAATGCACTTCCGGCCGTCACGCTACGACGGAACCCCGGACGCGCAGACGGCAGCCCTCCTTCAGGTGCTTAATCAGACAAAATAATGACGCCCGCCCGGCGGTCAACGCACTTTCTCAATCAGCAGCTATAACTCATTGGTAATCCGTCGGATATTCCAAAATGACTGCTGCTCGAGACATGCTCCGTAGCTGGTTCTATCGCCCCTGGTTCTTGGCGATGCTCGCTGCTGTCTTAAGTGCTTCACTGCTGTTGGCCGGCAGCTACTTCGTGGCCATCCAGCAGGTCGAACAAAACGAAAGTCAGGAAATGAATGCTCAGGGCGAACGTTTCCTCGCCCGCCTGGAGCAACTTTTCGGGCAATTGCGCGAAAGCCTCGATGACCTGGAAGCGCAGCCATTGCGAACCTGCAATGACGAGATGATCGCGACCCTGCAGCAAGTCAGCTTCAATTACCGCTTTGTGTATGAAGCCGCCTATATGGACGCGGAGCGGATCTGCTCGAACCGCCCACGCCAGGAAGGTTTGTCACTGACCCGGCCACCGGACATCAAGGGGCCCACCTACAGTTACTGGCTGAACACCACCACGGAACCCGATGAAAACCGTGCGGCGCTGATGCTCGGCCGTGGCAATTTTCGTGTGGCCACGTCTCGCGGCCACCTGACCGACATGGTCGACCTGTCACCGGGCAGCAGTTTGTTGGTGGTTCTCGATCATGGCACCCGGGCGATTCCGGTGTTGGGTGACTCACAGGTCTGGTCGCTGACCGAACCTTGGCCACTCAATAGCCGCGACGCACTGCAAGTCACGCAGTACCGTTTGATTTACCGCATGCCCACCGCCAACCCGGAATTCCAACTGGTGCTGATCAGCCCCCGCACCAGCACCCATATACCGCCGATGTGGTGGTGGTTGTTACCGGTCAGTCTGGTGCTGGCTGCCTTTGTCGGCTTCCTGGTGTTCCTGCTGGTACGCCAGCGACAGTCGCTGGATGCGGAACTGACGGGGGCCATTCGCCGCGGCGAGCTGCAAGTGTTGTATCAGCCGATTTTCGATCTCGACAGTCGCAACTGCGTCGGGGCCGAGGCCTTGCTGCGTTGGCGCAGGCCGGACGGCAGCCTGACCAGTCCCGACCTGTTCATCCCCATGGCCGAGAACACCGGCCAGATCCGGCAGATGACCGACTTCGTCCTGCAACGCCTGCTTGAGCAGCTCGGGCAAGTGCTGCGGGCCAATCCGCAGCTCTACATCTCGGTCAACCTGGCGGCGTGTGATGTCATGATCCCGCGCATCGGCCAAGTGATGGCACGCCTGCTCACCTTGCACCGGGTCGCGGCCAAGCAAATTGCCTTCGAAGTCACAGAACGCGGACTGATCGACGTCGAGGTGGCGCGGGAAAACCTGCAAGCCTTGCGGGACGTCGGGCATCAGGTGTTGATCGATGACTTCGGCACCGGCTATTGCAGCCTTGCCTACCTGCAAACCCTGCCCGTGGATTGCCTGAAAATTGACAAGGCCTTCATTGATGCACTGGGTCATGACGCGGCGAGCAGCGGCGTGGCCCCGCACATCATCCACATGGCTCAGTCACTGCACTTGAAAGTCATCGCCGAGGGCATCGAGCATGAATCCCAGGCCGCGTTGCTGAGCAGTGAGGGCGTGAAGTTCGGCCAGGGCTGGTTGTTCGCCCATGCGCTGAGTGCAGTACAACTCATCGAACTGATTACCCGGGGTCGCCGGGTGAACAAGCGACGCCTGGATGACGAGGCCTGAAAGCCGCTACACCGCCAGCGCCATATAGAACTGAGTGCCCTGCCCCGGCCGCGAATAAACCCCCATCCGCCCACCATGCAGCTGCACGATTTCCTTGCACAACGCCAAGCCGAGCCCCGCTCCGCCTTTTTTTCGACCCACCTGCACAAAGGGCTCGAAAATACGCCCTTGCTGCCCGTAGGCGATGCCTTCTCCATTATCTTCGACACTGATAATGACCCGCTCGCCATGGCGCCGGGCCTGCAAACGGATGAGCCCACCACGGGCGGTGTGGCGAAGCGCATTGTCGATCAGGTTATCGAGCACACGGTCCAGTTGCGGCTGGTCCGCCTGCAAGTGCGGCAATGGCCCCTGCATCTCCACCAACAACTCAATGCCCTTCTGCTCGGCGCCTTCGGCAAATCGT
This sequence comes from Pseudomonas sp. MIL9, assembly GCF_016887925.1. Classification (NCBI taxonomy): domain Bacteria; kingdom Pseudomonadati; phylum Pseudomonadota; class Gammaproteobacteria; order Pseudomonadales; family Pseudomonadaceae; genus Pseudomonas; species Pseudomonas sp. MIL9. The sequence goes on from NZ_JAFEHE010000022.1 coordinate 56,145, forward strand.
AACTGCGCCTGCTCCAACAGATCCTCGATGGAACAGGGCGCCAGCGTCAGCTTTTGCAGGCCATTCTGGTAACGGGAAAAATTCAGCAGGTCGTTGATCAACTGCATCAGCCGCTGCATCTCTTCATTCACCGTGTCCAGCAGATCGGCCTCACGGGATTCCGGGGGGAAATGCGTGCGCTCGCGGAACAGGCCGAACGCCATGTGCATGCCGGTGACCGGGGTGCGCAACTCATGGGAGGCGCGCAACACGAACTCGCTGCGTACCCGCTCGAAAGCGCGCTGCTCGGTGACGTCATGCAACACCATCACCGCGCCGAGAATATGGCCCTGGGTGTGGCTGACCGGCGTCAGGCTATAGGTCAACAGGCGCGACTCGCCATCGACCTCGACACTCAAGTCCTCCGGCGCCCGCTCCAGCGTGCCGCCACGCAGCACCAGTTGCAGCTGCTCATCGAGCTCGGGACGCTCCAGTGCGGTGCCCAGCCCCTGGCCGAGGCGATCGGTGTCCCAACCCAACTGACGCTGCGCCACCGGGTTGAGGTGCTCCAGGCGCCCTTGGCGATCAATCATCAGCAAGCCGTCATCGATGCTGTCGAGCACGGCTTGCAACCGCTGCTGGCCCGCCAGCAACTCATCGACATTAGTGGCCTGATGTTCACGCAGCGCCTCGGCCATGATCCCGAAACGCTTGGTCAACTGGTTCAACTCCACCGCCGAGGAAATCGGCAGCGTGACGTCGAATTTGCCTTGGCCAATATTGTCCGCCGCCTGCGCCAAGGCTTCGATGGGCTCCCCGAAACGCCGGGCGATGGCATGAGCCGTCACGAAACCAATGATCAGCACCGCAAGCCCGACCAACCCCAGCAACCCGGCGATCAGCAGCGCACGCTCACGGGACGAACGCTCCGTCGCGCTGATGTTATCCAGCGCCTGCTTGTGCTCATTGAGCAAACCCGTTCGCAGCGCATTGAATTTTTCAGTGAGTTCCTCGTTGCCACTCAGCACATGCGTCGGTTCATCGGCCGCTTCATACGCCTGGATGAAGCTCAAGTAGTCAGCCTTGGCCTTTCTGAAGCCGTGCTCACTGCCTTCGACCGGCGGCTCTTGGGCAATGCCTTGATCCAGAAGCTCAAGGTAATGCTGCTTGGAAGCCTCAAGGGCCGCGGCGTCATGGTTTTCACTGAGCATGATGATCAGTTGATCGCCCAGGGTCTGGCGCAATTTGAGGCCCAGGTCCAGGGTGCTGAAGTTGTTGCGCACCAGGGCTTCCTGGCTCCCGGCCATTTGCATCACGCTGACCAGCCCGAGCAGGAGCCCGAGCAGCGCCACCGTGATCAGTGCGGAAATGCTGAGGAACAGCCGGGTCCGCAACTTCATGGCCAGTTTCATCGGCGGCGACTCATAAGTTGTACTGTTTGCGCTTGCGGTACAGCGTCGAAGCGTCGATGCCCAAGGTTTTCGCCGCTTGATCCAGCGTACCGGCAGTGGCCAGGACGGCTCCGATGTGGGCCTTTTCCAATTCATCCAGGCTCAACGCCGCGCCGATACGTGGCGCATTATTGACCGGCGTGTCGGCCATCCCCAGGTGAACGATCTCGACCAGCTCCTGCGGGCAGATAATGCTCGCTCGCTCCACCACGTTACGCAGCTCGCGAATGTTCCCCGGCCAGCGATAGCTCAACAGCGCTTCACGCGCCTCATCACTGAATCCCCGGGCCGGACGCGCGTACTCCTTGACGAACCGCGCCAGGAACCGGTCGGCCAGGGTCAAAATGTCTTCTCGGCGTTCGCGCAGCGGCGGCAAGTGCAAGGTGATGACGTTCAGACGATAGAGCAGGTCTTCCCGGAAACGGCCATCGCGGACCATGTCTTCGAGGTTCTGGTTGGTGGCCGCGAGAATGCGGACATCGGCGCGGCGGGTGACCGGATCGCCGACACGCTCGTATTCCTTGTCCTGGATGAATCGCAGCAACTTGGGTTGCAAAATCAAGGGAAAATCGCCGATCTCATCAAGAAACAGCGTGCCGCCGTCTGCCTGATTGACACGCCCCAAGGTGCTTTCGCTGGCCCCGGTGAACGCGCCACGGCTGTGACCGAACAACTCGCTTTCCATGAGTTCGGCGGTCAGCGACGGACAATTGATGGTGATGCAGGATTTTTTCGCCCGTTTGCTCCAGCCGTGAATCGCCTGGGACAGCTCGCCTTTACCGGTGCCGGATTCGCCGAGAATCAAAATATTGGCATCGGTCACCGCCACCTGGCGGGCGGTTTCGAGCACCACCTTCATCGCCGGACTGTGGGAATCCAGGCCGCCCTTGGTTTTGCGCACCTCGCCTTCCAGGGCTTCCAGACGCGCCGACAATTGCCGTACTTCCAACTGTTTGGCGGTTGCCAGGCGCAATTGATCGGGGCTGCAGGGTTTGACCAGATAATCGGCAGCACCGGCCTGAATAGCATCCACGGCAGTGTCCACGGCCGAATGCGCGGTGACGATCACCACGCGCATCCAGGGTGCCTGAATCCGCATCTGCGCCAGCACATCCAGACCGTTGTCTTCACCCAGACGCAAATCGAGGAAGCACAGGTCGAAGACCTGACGTTGCAACAACGCGTCGGCCTGCGCAGCACTGTTGGCGGTCGCCACGCTATAGCCCTCGTCTTCCAGGCAATAGCGAAAGGTACGCAGGATGGCAGACTCATCATCCACCAGAAGAATACGACCTTGGTGCTCAGTGGCGGATTCCATTTTCCTACGCTCCTTAATGAATGATCTTGGTTAGTCCCGGAAAAATCGGGCAAGTTGCATGGTTTATTCTGATGCATTCCTTCCATGGCAGGTTAGCTCTCTCCTGACACGATGCCTTGTGTCCATGTCTGACACCTGCGCCCTACTCTCAATTCAAAAATAATGCGACATCGCTCAAATCGATCGTGCATTACGCACGACGGCGCAAAGGGCCATCGTGCAGGATGCGTCCGCAGCCCTTTGCGCTAATTACTTAACAGATTGATTTATAAAGAGTTTTACATATAAAAAAGCTGGCATGCAGGCTGCAACAACCTGAGTAACGCAGGGCAACAACAAACGCCCTCAACGAAATGACCCCAGCGTGGGAGGAGCCTCAGGATGAATTGCCAACGTGCCGCCCAATTGCGTTTCTCGCCACTGCATCTTCAGCAAGGTCTGTTCGCCGTGCTCGCGCTGCTGATCACGCTGATCGCCGGCCAGCAGTTCCTGCGCTGGGAGCAGAACCAACAGCAGGAAGCGTCGCGCGTTTCCTTTCAACATCCGACACAGACTCACTTCAGCGCCGCCAGCAGCGGCATGAGCGACAACACCTCCATACGAATGATGGATGTCGATCAGGCTCGGCCAGACGATGAGAGGCCTCGTCAGGAGCGCTGGGTGTTCTAGGTTCACACCTTTGGCGCGATCGCCGCGCCGAAACGAGCAACACCTCTAAATAGAAGCGTAAGGAGAATCACCATGTTGAGCTGGGCAATCACATTCTTGATCATTGCCATTGTCGCTGCCGTACTGGGCTTCGGTGGTATCGCGGGCACCGCCACGGGTATCGCCAAGATTCTCTTTGTCGTGTTCCTGGTGATGTTCATTGCTTCCTTCTTCTTTGGCCGTCGCGGTCGAGGCTAAGCATGAACGTTGGGTTAAAGACACTGGCAGCCGCCCTGCTACCGGGCGGCAGCGCCATGGCCATGGTCTTCCAATGACGGGCAGACGCGGGTCAACCAGCAATGGAATGCCGACTGAAAAAAGATCACGTTGGTATTGAGGCATCGATACCGAATTTGAAATATGAAAGGGGCTAAATGCCTCTTCCACTGCGCCCACCTGAGGAAGGTCGGCGCATGACCAAGGGGTCGGGACGTTCTGCCTGTTTCAGGGGCGGAGTGACCTACGGGTACATGGAGTGCCTGCGCAAGGGCCGGGTCAGGTAAAAGCTGCGACGCAAGTTCGCCGGTCAAGCATGGCTCGACGGACTTGCGGAGAGCTTGCACGCTCAAAGCATCGAGCCAGAGCGACGCATTTGTTTAGCCCCCTCCCGCCGAAAATCCCCCTCTTCTCCCCTCAAGTACTTTTACCGGTTGCTCGCGACTGACCGTATATCGAGAAAAATGGCCATTTTTCGCTTGTCGGTTTTCCCTGAACCTCGCGGGATTTTCCCGAAATTTGTCGTCTATTCTATTGCTCAATAAATAATCAATCTGCGCTGTGATGGCCGGTTCACGGCACTTATGCCTGCCGAAATGTCACATTCGAACCGATTGGGACGCGGGTTTCAGTAAAAAAACCTCATGCCGATTCGGCATAGGGTAGGCGTTTACGGCATTAGACGTCGCTTCCTTGCATCGGAATAGTTGCGCCTTTTTTCGCCTGCCAGAGAGCCATTAACAAGCGCTCCGGGGCTCCTTATACGGGGGCGGATGCACAGACTTTTTCGCCACAAGCGACCCGGTTCATGCATCCGCTCGAGTCAAACTGAAGTAAGGGTAAAGATATGAAGAAGGCAAAGCTTAGCCTCGCCTGGCAGATCCTCATCGGTCTGGTATTGGGGATAGCAATCGGTGCACTGCTCAACCATTTCAGTGCCGAGAAAGCCTGGTGGATCAGCAACGTCCTGCAACCGGCAGGCGATATCTTTATCCGACTGATCAAGATGATTGTGATCCCGATCGTGATCTCCTCGTTGATCGTCGGCATCGCGGGCGTCGGCGACGCGAAGAAACTCGGGCGCATCGGCCTGAAGACCATCGTCTACTTCGAAATCGTCACCACCATCGCCATTGTGGTCGGCCTGCTGTTGGCCAACCTGTTCCATCCGGGCTCGGGCATCGACATGAGCACCCTGGGGACCGTGGACATCTCCAAGTACCAGGCGACCGCAGCCGAGGTTCAGCATGAACACGCGTTCATCGAAACCATCCTCAACCTGATTCCGTCGAACATCTTCGCGGCCATGGCCCGCGGTGAAATGCTGCCGATCATCTTCTTCTCCGTGCTGTTCGGTCTTGGTCTGTCGAGCCTGCAAGCGGACCTGCGCGAACCGCTGGTGAAGATGTTCCAGGGCGTATCGGAAAGCATGTTCAAGGTCACTCACATGATCATGAACTACGCCCCGATCGGCGTTTTCGCACTGATCGCGGTGACCGTGGCCAACTTCGGTTTCGCCTCGCTGCTGCCACTGGCGAAACTGGTGATCCTGGTTTACGTCGCCATCGCCTTCTTCGCCTTCGTGGTGCTGGGGCTGATCGCTCGCCTGTTCGGCTTCTCCGTGATCAAGCTGATGCGCATCTTCAAGGACGAGCTGGTACTGGCCTACTCCACCGCCTCCTCCGAAACCGTGCTGCCACGCGTCATCGAGAAGATGGAAGCCTACGGCGCACCGAAGGCCATTTGCAGCTTCGTGGTGCCAACCGGTTACTCCTTCAACCTTGACGGTTCGACCCTGTACCAGAGCATCGCGGCAATCTTCATTGCCCAGCTGTACGGCATCGACCTGTCGATCAGCCAGCAACTGCTGCTGGTCCTGACCCTGATGGTGACCTCCAAAGGCATCGCCGGTGTACCGGGCGTGTCCTTCGTGGTGCTGCTGGCCACCCTGGGCAGTGTGGGTATTCCACTGGAAGGCCTGGCGTTCATCGCCGGTGTCGACCGCGTCATGGACATGGCCCGTACGGCCCTGAACGTGATTGGCAATGCCTTGGCCGTGCTGGTCATCGCGCGTTGGGAAGGCATGTACGACGACGCCAAGGGCCAGCGCTACTGGAACTCCCTGCCGCACTGGCGCAGCAAAGAAAAGCTGCCGGCTGGCGAGATTTCCCGTCACTGACGCATGCCCCCTGTAAGAGCAGTCGGTCGACGCTCGATTGCTCGCGATGGCAACAGGAGCACCGCGCTCATCCAGAATGCCCGCGTCATCGTTGACGTTCATCGCGAGCAGGCTCGCTCCTACAGGGGTCCGCGCATGCCGTATTAAACAAACCCCGGAGAATTCCGGGGTTTGTCGTTTCTGGCCACCCCGCTATCATTCGCGCATCTTTTGGGGGATTTAACTGATGCTAAACGGCCTTTGGCTTGGCTTCTTCATCGTGGCAGCCGTGTCGGCGCTGGCGCAGTGGTTGATCGGCGGTAACGCCGGGATTTTCGCAGCGATGGTGGAAAGCATATTCGCCATGGCCAAGTTATCGGTCGAAGTCATGGTCTTGCTGTTCGGCACGCTGACCCTCTGGCTGGGCTTCCTGCGAATCGCCGAAAAAGCCGGGATCGTCGAATGGCTGGCCAGGGCCCTTGGCCCGCTGTTTCTACGCTTGATGCCGGAAGTCCCGCCCGGCCACCCCGCCATCGGCCTTATCACCCTCAACTTCGCCGCCAACGGCCTGGGCCTGGACAATGCCGCCACCCCAATCGGCCTCAAGGCCATGAAAGCCCTGCAGGAGCTCAACCCCAGCGCAACGGTCGCCAGTAACGCGCAGATCCTGTTCCTGGTGCTCAACGCCTCTTCCCTGACCCTGCTGCCGGTGACGATCTTCATGTACCGCGCCCAGCAAGGCGCGCCCGACCCGACGCTGGTGTTCCTGCCGATTCTGTTGGCCACCAGTTGCTCGACCATCGTCGGCTTTCTATCCGTGGCGTTCATGCAGCGCCTGCGCGTCTGGGACCCGGTGGTGCTGGCCTATCTGATCCCCGGCGCCCTCGCCCTCGGTGGCTTCATGGCGCTGCTGGCGACGCTATCGGCCACTGCGCTGGCCGGTCTGTCGTCGATCCTCGGCAACCTGACGCTATTCGGGCTGATCATGGTGTTTCTGGTGATCGGCGCATTGCGCAAAGTGAAGGTTTACGAGGCATTCGTCGAAGGCGCTAAAGAAGGCTTCGACGTGGCGAAAAACCTGCTGCCGTATCTGGTGGCGATGCTGTGTGCCGTGGGGGTTTTGCGCGCATCCGGGGCCCTGGATTTCGGTCTCGACGGGATTCGTCATCTGGTGCAATGGGCGGGCCTCGACACCCGTTTTGTCGATGCGCTGCCAACCGCGATGGTCAAGCCGTTCTCTGGCAGCGCCGCCCGGGCGATGCTGATCGAAACCATGAAGACCTCCGGCGTGGACAGCTTCCCGGCGCTGGTCGCGGCGACGGTTCAAGGCAGTACTGAAACGACGTTCTATGTGCTGGCGGTGTACTTCGGCTCGGTCGGCATCCAGCGCGCGCGGCATGCGGTGGGGTGTGCATTGCTGGCGGAGCTGGCGGGGGTCCTGGGCGCCATTGGCGTTTGCTACTGGTTCTTCGGGTAACGGAGCCCCCCGTAGGAGCGAGCCTGCTCGCGATGATCGTGAACGATGACACGGGGCACCTGACACCCCTCGGTGCTCTCAGGTTCATCGCGAGCAGGCTCGCGCCTGCAAAGGGTCTGTGTAGACGTCAAAGTCGCGCTGGCGGCGCGAGTTTCTGCCCTTGCTCGACCGCCCAACCCACCACTTGCGCCGTCAACAGATCATTGGCCTGACCGAACCCGGCCACTACCGCCGGTACCTTCACATCGCTCAGCGGCTGGCGCACTTCAAAGCGCTTACTGGCGAGGATTCGCTGGTCGGCGCCACGCACCAGCAAGGCATCCAGGCGCACCACCACGCTGGCGCTGGTGCCCTGATACTCGGTCTGGAATGCCTGCAGACTGCCGCCCAGCTCCAGGTCTGCCTGGAAATTGCTGTCGTCGGTGCTCAGCAGCGTCACGCGGCCATCACGCTGAAACCCGTCGAGCAGACGATTACGCAACAGCACCGGTGCCGGATCGCTCCAGCGCGAAGCCTTGTAGCTGATGATCACATTGCCCTGGGGGATCACCGCAATGTTCGGGCTGTTCAACGCTTCGCTGGCCTGGGGTTTGTTCAGGCGCAACGACCAGCGCTGCGGCGCCCCATGGCTGGTTGCCGTGCTGGATTGGGCCGAAGGCAATCGATAGACATCAAACGGCTCGGACTTGGGCAGGATCGAGCACGAACTGATCAGCGTGAAGCTGGCGAGGAGGGCAAGACGGGTCAGCTTCATGGGGTAAATTCCTTGTTCTTGTCACTGCCCAGCAGGTAGCCGCTGGGGTTGGCCTCCAGACGCTGGGAGATGGCACGCAGCGAGCTCAGGGTTTCACGCAACTCCCGCACAGCCGGGGCCAGGCCATTGAGGCCCTGCATGCCGCTATTGAGCGAGTCCTGATTGGTGGCCAGCAGTTTGTTGATGGTCGCGCTGCTCTGTTCCAGCGACTTCATCGCCTGCTCGGCGCTGCCGAACATCTGCTTGCCCTGATCATTGAGCAAGCCATTGGCGTTGCGCATCAGCGCCGACGTCTGCTCCATCATGGTGCTGGCCTGCTTGCCGACCGATGCCAGTTGCTTGATCGCCTGACCCAGGTCGCCACGCTGATCAGCGATGGTGCCGGTGGTTTGTTCCAGATGCTCCAGGGTCTTGCTGATGCGCTCGATGTTTTCTTCGGAAAACATCTGATTGGCGTTGTGCATCAGCATGTTCACCCCGGACATCAGGTCATTGCTGTCGTTCAGCAAACGGGCGATGGGCGAGGGTGCCGCGATGATGGTCGGCAATTTACCGTCCTTGCCCTTTAACGCCGGGCTTTGCGGCGTGCCGCCACTGAGCTGGATGATCGATGTTCCGGTAACGCCGGTCAGCGCCAGTTTGGCCTGGGTATCCTCCTTGATCGGGGTATCGCCACCCAGGCGAATCCGCGCCAACACCCGGCGCGGGTCTTTCGGGTCCAGTCGCAGCGACACCACGTCGCCGACCTTGATCCCGCTGTACTGCACGGAACTGCCCTTGGACAGGCCGCTGACCGCCTCGTTGAACACCACTTCGTAATCCTTGAACTCGGTGTCGACGCTGGACTTGGCCAGCCACAGGCCGAAGAGCAGGGCGCCCGTCACCACAATCACGGTGAACAGGCCGATCAATACATGATGGGCTCGGGTTTCCATGTCAGACCTCGTTGAACTGTTTAGCGGCACTCAACGCCGCGCGGCCGCGAGGGCCATGGAAGTATTCGTGAATCCACGCGTCGTCGGTTTCCGAAACCTTGTCGATGGCGTCCGCCACCAGCACCTTCTTCTGCGCCAGCACCGCGACCCGGTCCGTGATGGTGTAGAGCGTGTCGAGGTCGTGAGTCACCAGGAACACGCTCAGGCCCAAGGCATCGCGCAGGGTCAGGATCAGTTGATCGAAGGCCGCGGCACCGATCGGATCGAGGCCGGCGGTGGGTTCGTCGAGAAACAGGATGTCCGGGTCCAGCGCCAAGGCCCGCGCCAGCGCCGCACGTTTGATCATGCCGCCGGACAGGGAGGCGGGGTATTTGTCCGCCGCCGACAGCGGCAACCCGGCCAACGCCAGTTTCACCGCCGCCAGGTGCTCGGCATCATTGCGGCTCAGGCCGGCGTGTTCGATCAGGGGCAGGGCGACGTTCTCGGTCACGGTCAGCGAAGAGAACAACGCGCCTTTCTGGAACAACACGCCGAAACGCCGTTCGACCATCGAGCGCTCGTGCTCGGGCAGGGTCGGCAGGTTCTTGCCAAAGACTTTCACCACGCCCTCGCTGGGCTGGCGCAAACCGACAATGCTGCGCAGCAGCACCGACTTGCCGCTGCCGGAACCGCCGACGACGGCAAGGATCTCGCCCTTGTACAAATCCAGATCGAGGTTCTCGTGCACACTCTGGCGACCAAAACGATTGCACAGCCCGCGGACTTCGATCACCGCCTCGGCAGGCGCTCGGGGTAAACGGCTCACCAGCTCATCTCCATGAAAAACAGCGCGGCCACGGCGTCGAGCACGATCACCACGAAGATCGATTGCACCACGCTCGATGTCGTGTGCGCGCCGACAGACTCGGCGCTGCCGCTGACCTTGAAGCCCTCCAGGCAACCAATGGCGGCGATCAGGAACGCGAAGATCGGCGCTTTGACGATCCCCACCAAAAAGTGCTGAACACCGATGTCCGATTGCAACAGCGATAAAAACATCGCCGGCGAAATATCCAGCGTCACCGCGCAGACCACACCACCGCCGACAATCCCCGACAGCATCGCCAGAAAGGTCAGCATCGGCAGCGAGACCAGCAGCGCCAGGACCCTCGGCACCACCAGCAACTCCATTGGATCGAGGCCCAGCGTGCGAATCGCGTCGATTTCTTCGTTGGCCTTCATCGAGCCAATCTGCGCGGTGAACGCACTGGCGGTGCGCCCGGCCATCAGAATCGCGGTGAGCAACACGGCGAATTCGCGCAGGAAAGAAAACGCCACCAGGTCCACGGTGAACACCGTGGCGCCGAATTTGGCCAGCACTGTCGCCCCGAGAAATGCCACCACGGCGCCCACCAGAAAAGTCAGCAGGGCAACGATGGGCGCCGCGTCGAGGCCGGTCTGCTCGATGTGCGCCACCATCGGCGTGATGCGCCAGCGCTTGGGGCGAAACAGGTTGCGGGCGATGGTTTCCAGAATCAGGCCGACGAAACCGAGCAACTGCAGGGTGTCTTGCCAGACCGCATCCACGGCACGGCCGATGCGGGTCAGGAGTTGAACGCCAACGCTGATTTCCGGTTCCTTGATCGGCACACAGAAATCCGTCAGCGAGTGGTAGACCGTTTGCAACAACGCGCGGTCGGCAGAAGAAATGGTGCAATCGGGGTGTTCGGCTGAGCGGCTCAGGCGCTCGGAGCCCAACAGTTCAACCAACAACGAAGCACCTGCCGTATCGAGGGCACCGAGGCCGTTGAGGTCGATGCGGGTGCTGTCGTCGTATCGACCGTCGAGCTTTTCGCTCAGCAGTTTGAGGTCGGCGTAATGGGCGAGCGTCCAGTCCCCTGTGACCCGTATCTGGGGCGGGGTGCGCGAGGTATCCAGTTGGGCATTGCCCGCCGCAGTGTTGCTGGTCATAAGCTCCGTGCTTTTTCGGCTGTTACGCTGACCTACGTAATAGCACGAACCGAATTACTTTTCTTTGATCGCTGTGCTGTCGGTGACCTTGAAGCGCAGCACGCCGATCAATTGGCCGTCCTCGGTCAACACCCGAACCTGCCAGTTGCCTGCGGGGTTGCCGGGGAAGTTCTGCTTGTGGGTCCAGGCGCGGTAGCCTTCCTTGCGACCGCCGTGAATATCCAGAGGGATGCGGTCGACTTCTTTACCGTTGAACTGCCAGACGTGATAAATGCGCTCATCCAGGCCACGGGGGGCGTTGATCGCGGTGTAGGCGTACAGACCGCCGCCTCGAATCTGCTCGGCGCTGACCTCTTCCAGGCTGTCACCGGGTGTGCGGTCCTGCAATTGCATGCTGATGGCCACGTCGGTCATCCACAGGGTCGCTGGCGGCACCCACGACCGCAGCACCCAGCCGACGCCGCCGATCCCCACGGTAATGCTCAGAATCGCCAAGGCGTTACGCAGGGTCCGAATCGGGAAAATCGAAGCGAGGCTCGGGAATGACAGTACGACGGCGGTGCCCAGCGCCAGTTTGAAACTCTGGGACGTGGTCAGGTGCATGATCACGGGGAGGGCGGTGAGCAGGGTGGCGAACAGCGTCAGGGTATGCAGCGCCAGGAACGCCCATCGCCGTGGTGCCAGCCATTTGTAATAGAGCGGATCGGTGATGGAAATCAGCGCCGCAATCCCCAGCAGCCCGGTGAACAATAATTGGCCGCTGTTCCAGGTGGTGGTGATGAAAAAGAACGGCAGGACGAAAAACAGGCTTTCCTGGTGGATCATCTGCGTCGCATAACGCAGCAGGGGCTGGGGAATTTCCCGCTTGAAGACCTTGGTGAACAGTTTGGTCAGGCTGTTTTCCAGCATCAGCCAGACCCAGCTCACCAGCATGATCGTGGTAATCCAGCTCGCCAGACCTTGTTGACGGTCCACCAGGATGAAGCTGCAAACGCCGGAGATAAAACCGCCGAGCGCAATGACCCCGGGGTAGCGCTTCATCAGTTCGAGGATGCGCTGGATAAAAAGGGTCAGGGTCGGCATTCGGCGGTTCACAGTAGTCGTAGGAAAAATCCCCGACAGGTTACCGCCGGCAGGGCAGTGTGGCGAGAGGCCACTGACTTCCATAGGCGCCGGCTGCCAACGGGGGATCAGTTATCGGTTGCGATGAAAGCGCCAAGCCGCCAGGCTCAATAACAGCAGGCCCAACACCCCGCCGATCACCCACAGCACCTGGTCATAACTCAACAACGGCTTCTCGATCCGCAGATACCCGGGTTGCATCAGCAACTCGCGCATCGCCTTGTTGGCTTCCTCCAGCGTCACGCCTTGCAGCTCGCGGGCCGGGTCGACGAAACGTCCGTCCTCATAGTCCCCAAGGGCGCCCCAATAGTAATCGGCCAACGCGCTGTTGCCTTGCACGGCCCAGGCCTGGCGGGCGATGGCGGCCTGTTTGAGGCGGTTGAAGGTCTCGGCATTGAGACCGTCCTTGAGCAAACCGGCTTTCAGTTCATCCAGCACCTGTTGCGCCTCGGCCACGTCGCCGCGCTCCAGATCGGCATTCAGGCTCATGAAACCCACGCCACCGAAGACCTCGCGCTCGGCCCATGGGCCATAGGACAGGCCGTGTGCCAGGCGCAGGTCACGATAAAGCGCCCAATCGAGATAGTCCTTGAGCAGGTCGAAGGTTTCATCGTGCTCATCCTCCAGCACCGGCTCCGGCACCAGCCAGTGCAGTTTGGCGCCGCCACCGACAAAACCATGGATCAGGTTTCGCTCATGGGCAGCGCTGGCCTGGATCTGTGGCAGAGGCGGGTGGTCGGTGGGATTGATCGCTTCGAGCGCGCCGTAAGCCCGCTCCAGATAGGCTGGCAGCAAACGGTCCAGATCGCCGACGACGATCAGCGTCATGTTGTTCGGCGCGTACCAGTCCTTGCGCACCTTCTCCAGTTGTTCATGGGTCAGGTAGTCAACTTCTGCCCGCTCCTGGCATTTGAGGCCCAGCTCCACTGCCAGTTGGTTGCTGGCGGTGTGGCCCAGGTCCTGGCGATCCAGCCAGCGCTGCAGGTGAGAGTAGTGACCACCGTCTTCGCGCTCGACCACCTGCTTGGCGGCGTTGATGGCGTTGTCGTCGAAACGGGTCTGGGTCAGCAGCGCCAGCAGCAGGTCGAGTACCTGGCGCTGGTTTTTCGCCGGGGCCTCGATCACGAACGTGGTGTCGGCATTGCTGGTGTAGGCGTTCCATTCACCACCCAACGCCTGCATGCGCTCTTCGAGGCCACCTTCACCGCTGGCGTCGATGCCGCTGAACAACAAGTGTTCAAGCAGGTGTGGCAGTTCCTTATCGGCGCAGCTGAAGTCATCCAGGCCGACGCCCACCACCAGCCGAATCGCCACATGACCGCGTTCCACACCGGGTTTGAGCAGCAATTGCAGACCGTTGCGCAGGGAATAACCCTCGACCTGGAAGCGATCCAGGGCAAACGAAGGGAGTGAGCCAAGCAACAGACAGGCGAACAACAGACAACGCATAACAAGCTTCCCGGCAACCAATCGGAGATCCGTTTCGTCCTTGCCCGCGAAGACGGCCTTGGAACTGAATCAATGCTACTGACTGACCACACTGCCAGACGTTCAAGGCGAATGTGTTATGTCGGTCAAATCGTCGACAGCCAGCGCACCGGTTTCGGACGTTTCCAACACCACATAGGCACTGCTGCAGAACAGTGAGTTCAGACGCTTCATATCGGCGATCAGCTCCAGGTGCAGCGAACTGGTCTCGATACTCTGCACAATCTTACGTTGCAAACGGCTGACATGCGCATGGGCCATGCGGCGTTCCTGAGCGCGAAAGCGACGTTTCTCGCGCAATAACTGGCGGGCACTTTCTTTGTCGGCACTGAGGAACACTGACAATCCCAGGCGCAGGTTGGAGATCAACTGGCTGTGCAACCCTGCCAACTCTTCCACGCCCACTTCGGAAAACGACCGACGCTGGGACGTTTTCTGCTGTTGCACCTTGCGCAGCATGCGTTCGATCAAGTCGCTGGCGAGCTTGAGGTTGATCGCCAGCTCGATAATTTCCGCCCAGCGCCGACTGTCCTGATCGCTGAGGTCTTCCCGGGGCATTTGCGCCAGATACAGTTTGATCGCGCTGTAGAGCGCCTCGACGTCATCGGTCAGACGTCGCACTTCCTGGGTCACGGCCGTTTGCTTGCCGTGCAGCACATCGAGCATCGCTTCCAGCATGTTGTCGATCAGATCCCCCATGCGCAGGGTTTCCCGGGCCGCGTTGGCCAGCGCCAGGCTTGGCGTGACCAACGCCGTCGGATCCAGGTGCCGGGGCTTGGCCATGCCGTTGGTTTGCGGGCGCTCCGGCAGTACCCACGCACAGAACCTGGCCATCGGCCCGACGCTGGGCAACAGGATCAGGCAGCGCGCAGTGTTGTAGAGCAGGTGGAAACCAATGACCATTTCCTGCGGGCTGAAGTCCAGGCTATCGATCCAGTGCGCCAGCGGGTCGAGCACAGGAATGATCAGCAACAGGCCGATCAGCTTGTACAACAGGCTGCCCAGCGCCACCTGGCGACCGGCGGCGTTCTGCATGCTGGTGCTGAGGAACGCGAGAACGCCGCTGCCAATGTTGGCGCCGATCACCAGGCCGATGGCCACCGGCAGGCTGATCACGCTGGCGCCGGCCAGGGTTGCGGTCAACAGGACCGCCGCCAGGCTCGAGTAGGAAATCATCGCGAACAGCGCGCCGACCAGGGCATCGAGCAGGATATCGCCGGTCAGCGAGGCGAAGATCACCTTCACCCCTTGGGCGTGAGTGATGGGTGCAGCGGCTTCGACGATCAATTGCAGCGCCAGAATGATCAAACCCAGGCCAATGGCCACACGGCCCATCTGACCCAACCGGGTCTGTTTGCGCGACAGGAAAAAAATCACCCCGAGAAAGATCAGCAGCGGCGACAGCCATGACAGATCGAAGGTCAGCACCCGCGCCATCAGCGCCGTGCCGACATCGGCGCCCAGCATGGTCGCCAGCGCCGGGGTCAGCGCCATCAGGCCCTGACCGACAAACGAGGTGACGAGCATGGCGGTGGCGTTGCTGCTCTGGACCATGGCCGTCACCACGATCCCCGCGATGAACGCCAGCCCGCGCCTGGACATGTTCTGGCCAATCACGTGGCGCAGGTTGGAACCGTAGACCCGCAGGATGCCGGTTCGGACGATATGCGTGCCCCAGATCAACAGGGCCACGGCAGATAATAAATTGAGCAGGGTGAGCATACAGGCCCCCTGTGGTGGTAGCGCCCCAAAGGAGCAAGTTGACGGTGCCGCGCTTTTTTCTACGTTCTGTAGTTAAGCTGTAGTTGGCTAACGGTCCGGGCGCCAGCATCGCACAGCTAAAGTAGCGATTGAAACAAAACTGTCATGAGACCCTGGCCCTCCGGCTACCCAAAACAAATGTGGGAGCGAGCCTGCTCGCGATGGGGCCCTCACATTCAACATTGATGTTGACGGATGGACCGCTATCGCGAGCAAGCTCGCTCCCACAGGGTGTTGCGTATTACCGGGTTACTGGCCCGGAATGTCCTTGCGCAGTTTCACCGGGTCTCGCTGCTTTTTCTTTTTCGCAATTGCGGTGCGCATCTTGATGTTGATCGCTTCCACCGCCAGCGAGAACGCCATGGCGAAGTAGACGTAGCCTTTTGGCACGTGCACGTCGAAGGATTCGGCAATCAGCACCGTACCGACCACCAACAGGAACGACAGCGCCAGCATTTTCAGCGAAGGGTGCTTGTCGATGAAATCGCTGATGGTGCCGGAAGCCCACATCATCACCAATACGGCCACGATGATGGCCGCGACCATGACCGGTACGTGGGAGACCATGCCGACTGCGGTGATCACCGAGTCCAGGGAGAACACGATGTCGATGATCGCGATCTGGATAATGGTGTAGAGGAAGTTGCCGCCCGCGCCACTCGGCTCGTCGTTGGTTTCGTCCTCACCTTCCAGCGCGTGGTACATCTCCTGCGAGCTTTTCCACAACAGGAACAGGCCACCGAAGAACAGGATCAGGTCTCGCCCGGAAATACCCTGGCCGAACACGACGAACAGGTCGGCGGTGAGGCGCATGACCCAGGTGATCGACAGCAACAACAGAATCCGCGTGATCATGGCCAGCGCCAGCCCGAAAATCCGGGTGCGCTGCTGCATGTGCTTGGGCATGCGGCTGACCAGGATCGAAATCATGATGATGTTATCGATGCCCAGGACGATTTCCAGGGCGGTCAGGGTAAAGAAGGCAACCCAGATTTCAGGGTTGGTCAGCCATTCCATGTGTATTCCTTTGAGCGAGTGTTAAACCACAAAGGGCCCGGGCTTCAAACAGCGAAGCCTGGACCCGATGCGGTGAGTCTTGGGCTTATAGAGTGCTGAACAGCGGGAAAATCCCCATCAGCAATGCGGCAACCAGTATGCACATGCACACCAAAACTGCCCACTTCAGCGTGAAACGCTGGTGGTCACCGAAATCGATACCGGCCAGGGCCACCAACAGGTAGGTCGATGGTACCAGCGGGCTCAGCAAGTGGACGGGCTGACCGACGATCGAGGCACGTGCCATTTCTACTGGTGTAATACCGTAGTGGCTGGCGGCTTCGGCAAGTACCGGTAATACGCCGTAATAAAATGCATCGTTCGACATGAAGAACGTGAACGGCATGCTCACCAACGCCGTGATCACCGCCAGGTACGGGCCGAGGAAATCAGGGATCACCGCCAACAGGCTTTTCGACATGGCATCGACCATACCGGTGCCCGACAGAATACCGGTGAAGATACCAGCGGCAAAGATCAGCCCGACCACTGCCAGCACGCTGCCGGCATGGGCCGCGACACGATCTTTCTGCTGTTGCAGGCACGGATAGTTGACGATCATCGCAATACTGAACGCCACCATGAACAGCACCGGTAGCGGCAGCAAACCGGCAATCAGGGTGCACATCAACGCCAGGGTCAGGGCGCCGTTGAACCAGATCAGGTTCGGACGACGGGCATCCGGGAACTGCGAAACAGTGATTTCACTGTGGTCGATTTCATCACCAACCAGGTGCAGCTCACCCAGACGCGCCCGTTCACGCTTGCCGTAGAAGTAGGCAATCACGAGGATCGCCAGCACACCGGCAGCCATCGCCGGAATCATCGGCACGAAGATCGCCGACGGGTCCACATGCAACGCACTGGCCGCGCGGGCGGTCGGGCCACCCCACGGGGTCATGTTCATCACGCCACCGGCGAGGATGATCAGGCCGGCCATGATCCGCGGGCTCATGCCGATGCGGCTGTAGAGCGGCAGCATGGCGGCCACGCAGATCATATAAGTGGTCGCGCCGTCACCATCGAGGGAGACGACGAGCGCCAGTACGGCGGTGCCGACCGAAACTTTCAACGGGTCGCCCTTGACCAGTTTGAGGATCTTGCGCACGGCCGGGTCGAACAGACCCGAGTCGATCATCAGGGCGAAGTACAGAATGGCGAACATCAGCATCACGCCGGTCGGCGCGAGCTTGGTGATGCCTTCGAGCATCATCGGGCCGATTTTCGGGCCGAAACCACCGAACAGGGCGAAGACGATCGGAATGATGATCAGGGCAATCAGCGCGGACAGGCGCTTGGTCATGATCAGGAACATGAACGTGATGACCATGGCGAAGCCAAGGAAAGTCAGCATGGGAATACTCCAGGCATAGCGCGGCTAGGGAAAGGGCGGATCGGGCGGGATCAGCGCAGAACGGCAAGCACGAGGCGTACGGACGGAGTTAGAGCGAAGCGGCGGATAGAAGAGGACATCAGGATCACCATTGTTGTTGTTAAATGGGCCGGGCGAGCAATCGAACACTCGTGTTGGCCAACCGGTCTGTTGCCGGCAGTGGGGGCGATCCTAATCGGGGAAGCTTTCAGCCAGCTTTCGCCGATGAAAGCTTTGACCGGATGTATAACCGGTCGTCGGACAGGTTTTGAGCCCATCGATTCGGGCCCGGGAGAAAAACGAGATGAATGCGCTTCACACCGGCGGTTGCCACTGCGGACAACTGCGCTACCAATTCAGTGGGCCATTGCGCGATATCGCCCACTGCCATTGCTCGATTTGCCGTCGGGTCAGCGGCGGCATCGTGACGACCTGGATCACAGTGCCGGCGTCCGCCTTTCAATGGTTGGCCGGAACACCGATGCGGTACGACTCTTCAGCCACCTGCGCACGATACTTCTGCGGCCACTGCGGCGCGCAACTGGCGCTGGTGACCCACTTGAGCCCTGCGAGCATCGACGTGACCATCGCCACCCTCGACCATCCCGAACAGGCGCCGGCCGAGCGCCACATCTGGACCGACAACCGCTTGCCCTGGCTGCACCTGGATGAGCATTTGCCGGGCGAGCCCGAAGAAAGCATCTGATCAAAAAACAGACAGGTCCAATGGGCGAATCGCGCCCATCCAGATGGCGTGCTCGCTGTGATCCAGCAGATCGTCGCCGGTGTCCGGGTGCATGAACACCACCAGCCCCTTGCGGTTGAGCGCCAGCCACGGCAATACATCGCCGATGAGCTCAGGTCCGAAGGCCAACTGGCAACTCCAGTCCGGATGCGGGCCGACCAAGCGCTCGTGGACGCGGCCCATCTGCAGCGGGAACAGCCGTGCTGCCTGCTCACACAACGCCCGTGCCTGATCGATGGTGCTGGCATCGAAGTAAACATGGGCGTGATAGCCCTTGATCCGTTGCATGTGAATCCCTCCAAAACCCAGTCGAACCCTCACCGTTTCCCACAGGTCACACGCCGTATACACAGGAAACAACGGAGCCTGGCCATGAAAAATGCTGAAACACCGGTGGTGAAAGTGGTGCTATATGGTGCCATGAGTAGCTTCGGCAGCGCGCTGATGGCTGAAATGTTGCGCCGCCAACATGAAGTGATCGCCATTCTCGATGACCTGACCGCCCTCGCGCCACGTCCGGGCTTGCGCACCAAGACGGGCGACCTGTTTGAGGCCGAGCGGGTCAAGCAAAGCGTGGCGGGCAGCTCGGCTGTTGTCTGTTTACTGGACGCGCCGGGATTACCCTTCAACAGCGAACATGTGGAAAAGACCTTCGTGCCAGGCCCGGTCGAGCAGGTGCTGGCGGTGGATGCGTTGATCGATGGCATGCAGGCGGCGGGCGTTGCACGGTTGTTTCTGGTGGGGGACTTCGAGGTGCTGGACGATCCCGAGATTGACGACGTCCTGCAACGCCACGCAGCCGAGGAAATGCGTGAAGCACTGCAAAGCAGTGCCTTGCAGTGGACACTGGTGAACGCACCGCGTGGGGTGCCGGGCTTGACCATCGAACATTTCAGTCAGGTCAGCAGCCGCCTCGAGCCGGGCCTGGCAGAGCCATTGAATCGTCTGGCCCGGACTGCCGTGGGGATCGCCGATGAATTGCGTTTAAACCTGCACATCGGCGAGCACGTCCACTTCATCGCGACTGAACCCTAAACCGCGATAGAAGGCAGCGCCAGACCATTGAGCGATTGCGCACTGCGGGCCTGCTCGGCCATCAACCAGTCGACAAACTGTTGAATCAATGCCCCACGCCGCTTGCGTTGCGGCAGGACCACGTAATAGCCCAGCCTGGAAATCACCGTCTCGGCGATGGGGCGGCACAACAGGCCTTGCGCCAACAAGTTATCCACAAGGTGGCGCCAGCCGATGGCCACGCCCTGACCGCCAATCGCGGCCTGTATCAACAGGGTGTAGTTGTCGAAGCGCAACTGGCCCGGCGCCGGCGGAGAGGTGATGCCCAACTCGCGAAACACGCCGCTCCAGTCGAACCAGTTACTGCTGTTTTCACCGCGAAGGTGCAGCAAGGGAAACTCCAGCAGCGACTGGGCAGGCAAGGGCAGGGATCGCTCACTCAACAACTGCGGACTGCACACCGGGAACACTTCTTCACTGAACAGCCAATGGCTTTCGCCCTGTTTGAAGCGGCCATCACCGAACAGCACCGCCACGTCGATATCGGTACGTAGCATGTTATGACTGCGCTCACTGGTCACCAGGCTGACGTCCAGTTGCGGATGGGCCGCGTGAAAGCGGTGCAGGCGCGGCATCAGCCAATAGGCCGCGAATGCGAAATCGGTGGCGACTTGCAGCACCTCATGCTGTTGTTGTGCGCTGATAGCGCTTAACCCGGCATCGATTTGCTGCAAACCGAGCTGAACTTGCTCGAAAAGAACCATCCCGGCCTCGGTCAGTTCGATACCGCGATAGATGCGGTCGAACAGACGGGTCGCCAGTTGTTCTTCCAACCGTTTGATCTGCTGGCTGATGGCCGGTTGCGTGGTGCCGAGTTCAACGGCTGCGGCGGTGAAACTGCGTTGGCGGGCCGCGGACTCGAACGCGCGAAGCAAATCCAGGGACAGGTCACCCAGGGCGTCATACATAAGCTGTGCTTATCCTAGTCATTGCCGTGCATGGGCTTTACCGCAATGTGCATGGGTTACATGCTCGATCGCAGCACTCTCGCATAAACATCCACTATGGAATGCCGCGATCACATGAAGCGCAAGAACATTCTTTTCATCATGGCCGATCAGATGGCCGCGCCAATGTTGCCGTTCTACGGTCCTTCGCCGATCAAACTGCCTAATCTCAGTCGCCTCGCCGCCCAAGGCGTGGTATTCGACGCCGCTTACTGCAACAGCCCACTTTGCGCGCCATCGCGCTTCACCCTGGTCAGCGGCCAGTTGCCCAGCAAGATCGGCGCCTACGACAACGCGGCGGATTTCCCGGCCGATGTACCGACCTATGCCCACTACCTGCGTCGCCTCGGCTACCGCACCGCGCTATCGGGCAAGATGCATTTCTGCGGCCCGGACCAACTGCATGGCTATGAAGAACGCCTGACCAGCGACATCTATCCGGCCGACTACGGCTGGGCGGTGAACTGGGATGAGCCAGACGTGCGCCCGTCCTGGTATCACAACATGTCTTCGGTGCTGCAAGCCGGCCCCTGCGTACGCACCAATCAACTCGATTTCGACGAAGAAGTGGTGTTCAAGGCCCAGCAGTATCTGTTCGATCACATCCGCGAAGACGGCGACCAGCCGTTCTGCCTGACCGTTTCGATGACTCACCCCCATGACCCGTACACCATTCCCAAGGCATTCTGGGATCTGTACGACGATGCCGATATCCCCTTGCCTGTGACGCCGGATCAACACGAACTCGACCCGCATTCACAACGTTTGCTCAAGGTCTACGACCTGTGGAACAAGCCGCTGCCTGTGGATAAGATCCGTGACGCCCGCCGCGCCTATTTCGGCGCGTGCAGCTATATCGACAGTAACGTCGGCAAACTCCTGCAAACACTCGACGATACCGGGCTTATCGACGACACCATCATCGTGTTCTCCGGCGACCACGGTGACATGCTCGGCGAGCGTGGCCTCTGGTACAAAATGCACTGGTATGAAATGGCGGCCCGCGTGCCCCTGTTGATAAGTGCCCCTGGGCAATTCGGCGCCGGCCGGGTCAGCGCCTCGGTGTCCACTGCCGACCTGCTGCCGACCTTCGTCGAACTGGCGGGCGGTTCGCCGGAACCGGGCTTGCCGCTGGATGGCCGCTCACTGGTTCCGCACCTGCAAGGGCAGGGCGGTCACGACGAAGTGTTCGGCGAGTACATGGCCGAAGGCACCATCAGCCCATTGATGATGATTCGCCGCGGCGCCTACAAATTCATCTACAGCGAAGACGACCCTTGCCTGCTCTTCGATGTGCACAATGACCCACACGAATTGGAAGAACTCAGCCAGTCACCGCAACATCGCCAGCTGTTCGACGATTTTCTCGCCGAAGCGCGGGCTCGATGGGACATTCCCGCGATCCACCAACAAGTGCTCGCGAGCCAGCGACGCCGGCGTTTCGTCGCCGATGCGCTGACCATCGGCAAGCTGAAGAGCTGGGATCACCAGCCACTGGTGGACGCCAGTCAGCAATACATGCGCAACCACATCGACCTTGATGATCTGGAGCGTAAAGCACGTTATCCACAACCCTGCCAAAACCAATAATGTTAAGGGGAAGTCCATGCAAAGGTTATCCACAGTACTGACGGTCGGGCTCCTGGCTCTGGGCAGCGCTTCGGCGTTTGCCGATCAGAGCTGCGACACGGTGAAAATGGCCGATCCTGGCTGGAGCGACATCGCCGCGACCAACGCCATCACCGGGTTTCTGCTGGACGGCATGGGCTACAAGGCCAAGGTCGACACGCTTGCGGTGCCGATCACCTACGGTGGGCTCAAGGATGGCCAGGTCGATGTGTTCCTGGGTAACTGGATGCCGGCGCAGCAGGGCTTCTACGACAAATTCGTCGCCACCGGCGATGTCACGCAACTGGCGAAGAACCTCGACGGCACCGAATTCACCCTCGCCGTCCCGGACTACGTGTGGGATGCGGGTGTGCATAACTTTTCCGACCTGAACAAGTTCGCCGACAAGTTCGACAAGAAGATCTACGGCATCGGCTCCGGCGCGCCAGCGAACGCCTCGTTGCAGGAAATCATCAAGAAGAACGACTTCGACATGGGTCAGTGGAAACTGGTCGAATCCAGCGAACAGGCCATGCTCGCCGAAGTGACTCGCGCAGTGAAAAAACAGAAGTTCGTGACCTTCCTCGGCTGGACCCCGCACCCGATGAACGTGCAGTTGAAAATGCACTACCTCAAGGGCGGCGAGAAATACTTTGGCGACACCGGCAGCGTCCACACCCTGACCCGCAAAGGTTATGCACAGGCCTGTCCGAACGTTGGCAAGCTGCTGACCAACCTGAGTTTCACCCAGGAGATGGAAAACAGCATCATGGCCGAGGTGGTGAACAAGAAAGTCAGCAATGCCGACGCGGCCAAGGCATGGATCAAGGCCAACCCGGCGGTGCTGGACAAGTGGCTTGATGGCGTGAAGACCGTGGACGGCAAGGATGCATTACCGGCGGTGAAAGCCAAGCTCTGACAATACCTGTGTGGCGAGGGCGCTTGCCCCTCGCCACAGCAAGCACCGTCGCCACATAAATTTTGTCGCCCTGCTACCCTTGCGAAAATTCCCGACCGAGAGGCTCCATGGCCCTTCCCAGCCGCCACTCACTCTTTCCGTTCCTCACCTGGTTACCCCGGCAAACCCGCGCCAGCGTTGGTCGCGATCTGATTGTCGGTCTCAGTGGCGCGATTCTCGCGTTACCACAATCCATTGCCTACGCGCTGATTGCCGGCCTGCCACCGGAATACGGTCTGTACGCGGCGATCATCCCGGTGCTGATTGCC
Source organism: Pseudomonas sp. MIL9 (assembly GCF_016887925.1). Classification (NCBI taxonomy): domain Bacteria; kingdom Pseudomonadati; phylum Pseudomonadota; class Gammaproteobacteria; order Pseudomonadales; family Pseudomonadaceae; genus Pseudomonas; species Pseudomonas sp. MIL9. The sequence goes on from NZ_JAFEHE010000022.1 coordinate 79,491, forward strand.
TGTCTGTGGGGTTCGTCGTGGCATTTGATCTGCGGCCCTACGGCGGCCATCTCCATCGTCCTGTACGCCAGCGTCAGTCCTCTGGCCGTTCCCGCGACGCAGGACTACGTCACTTTGATCTTGCTGCTGACATTCCTGGCCGGGATTTTCCAATGGCTGCTGGGTTTGTTGCGGTTCGGCGCATTGGTGAATTTCGTCTCGCACTCGGTGGTGCTGGGTTTCACGCTGGGTGCGGCTGTGGTGATCGCCGTCGGCCAGTTGCCCAACCTGTTGGGGCTGGACTTGCCGAGCCAGGCCACTGCCCTGGACAGCTTCATCAATTTATTCAGGCATCTCGACAAGGTGGACAAACCGTCGCTCGTGCTGGGTCTGGCCACCGTCGTGATCGGCGCGATCCTGAAACGGTTGTTGCCGCGCTGGCCGACCCTGTTGATCACCCTGATGCTGGGCGCGCTGCTGGTTTGGCTCTGGCCCGCGATGTTCGGTCATGTGCAACGGGTCAGCGCCTTCACCGGCAAGTTACCGCCGTTCAGCCCGTTGCCGCTGGACCTCGACCTGGTCCTGCGCCTGCTGCCCAGTGCCGTGGCCGTGGGCATGCTCGGGTTGGTGACCAGCCTGTCGATCGCCCGCTCGCTGTCCGCACGTTCACAGCAGTTGCTCGATGCCAATCAGGAAGTACGCGCCCAAGGCTTGTCGAACATTGTCGGGGCCTTTTTCTCCGGATCGCTGTCAGCCGGTTCGTTCACCCGCTCAGGCCTGAGCTATGACGCAGGCGCTTGTTCGCCGTTGGCGGGAGTTTTTTCGGCGTTGTGGGTGGCGCTGTTCGCGATCTTCGGCGCCAGCCTGATCGCGCACATTCCAATCCCGGCCATGGCCGGCAGCATCCTGTTGATCGCCTGGGGATTGGTCGACCATCGCGGCATTCGCGCCTTGCTGCGGGTCAGCCGTGCCGAGTTCGTGGTGATGGCGCTGACCTGTGTCGCGACCTTGCTCCTGGAATTGCAGACGGCGATCTATGCCGGCGTGCTGGCGTCGTTGTTCTTCTACCTCAAACGCACCTCACAGCCGCGGGTTCAACATATACGCAATGGCGACGAAGACATTCTGCGGGTCGGCGGGTCGATCTTTTTCGGCGCCAGCCATTACCTGCAAGTGCGCCTGCAACTGATGCACGGCGCGCGGGTGGTGATCGAGGCGCAGCAGATCAACTTCATCGACTATTCGGGCGTGGAAATGCTGCATCAGGAAGCGCGGCGACTGCTGCGCCAGAATCGCAGCCTGACCCTGCGACAAGCGCGGCCGCAGGTGGTGGAAGAGCTACGCAAGCTCGAAGGCGCGGAGAAATGCCCGATTCGGTTTGAAGACTGAAACACTGCACGGGAAGCACACTGAACCCTGTGGCGAGAGAGCTTGCTCCCTCGCCACAACGGCCTAGAGGGCCAACTGCCGGCGCAGCTCGGCCAGCACCGGCGCCGTATCCGGACGCACGCCGCGCCACAGGAAAAAAGCCTCCGCCGCTTGTTCGGCGAGCATACCCAAGCCATCCATCGCCACCGCTGCACCGTGTTCGCTGGCCCAGCGGCAGAACGAGGTCGGTTCCTTGCCGTACATCATGTCGTAGCACACCGTTTTGCCCGGCTCGATCAGGCTGCTGGCAATCGGCGGGACTTCGCCCGAGAGGCTGGCGGACGTTGCGTTGATAATCAGGTCCACCGATTCCTGCAACCAGTCATAACCGCTGGCCGATACCGGGCCCAGGTCGCAGAACAGTTCCGCCAGCAACTCGGCCTTGTCCACGGTACGGTTGGCGATGATCACCGACGCCGGTTGCTCCGCCAACAAAGGCTCCAATGCGCCGCGCACCGCACCGCCAGCACCGAGCAGCAGGATGCGTTTGTCCTTGAGGCTGAACCCGGCATTGACCGTCAGGTCGCGCACGAGGCCGGCACCGTCGGTGTTATCGCCCAGCAGACTGCCGTCGGCCAGTTTGCTCAGGGTATTCACCGCCCCGGCCCGTCGTGCCCGCGCCGTCAGGCTATCGGCCAGTAGGTAGGCTTCTTCCTTGAACGGCACTGTGACATTGGCCCCACGACCCTCGAGGAAAAACGCCCGGGCACAGCCGGAAAAATCGTCGAGCGGCGCCAGCGAGGCGCTGTAGTCGAGTTTCTGCCCGGTCTGCTCGGCAAACAGGCGATGGATCAATGGCGACTTGCTGTGACCAATCGGGTTGCCGAATACGACGTAACGGTCCATCAGGATTCCTCGTTCAGGCCTTGGCCAACCAATCGCGGTCTTGCAGGAAGTATTCAGTCAGGCGTGCTTCTTCGCTGCCCGGTTCGGCTTTCCAGTCATAACCCCAGCGCACTTGCGGCGGCAGGGACATGAGGATCGACTCGGTACGCCCGCCCGATTGCAGGCCGAACAAGGTGCCACGGTCGTAAACCAGGTTGAACTCGACGTAACGCCCGCGGCGGAACTCCTGGAACTCTCGCTGTTTGGCGGTGAACGCATCGTTCTTGCGCCGTTGCACGATCGGCAGATAAGCCTCGATATAGGCGTCGCCGATGGCGCGCATGAAGGCGAAACTGGTGTCGAAGTCCCACTCGTTCAGGTCATCGAAAAACAAGCCGCCGATGCCACGTGGCTCGTGGCGATGCTTGATGTGGAAGTAGCTGTCGCACCAGGCCTTGTAGCGCGAATAGACCTCCGGACCGAACGGCGCGCAGGCTTGCTCGGCAATGCGGTGCCAGTGCACGCAGTCTTCTTCATTGCCGTAGTAAGGGGTCAGGTCGAAGCCGCCGCCGAACCACCAGACCGGCTCTTCACCTTCTTTTTCGGCGATGAAAAACCGCACGTTGGCGTGGGAGGTCGGCACGTGCGGGTTGTGCGGGTGGATCACCAGGGACACGCCCAGGGCTTCGAACCCGCGCCCGGCCAGTTCTGGCCGATGGGCACTGGCGGACGGGGGCAGGCCGCTGCCGAAAACGTGGGAAAAATTGACGCCGCCCTTTTCGATGACTGCGCCGTTTTCGATCACCCGCGTACGTCCGCCTCCACCGGCAGGCCGGTTCCAGGCGTCTTCAACGAAGCGCGTGCCGCCGTCTTCGGCTTCCAGCGCAGCGCAAATGCGGTCTTGCAGGTCGAGCAGGTAGGCTTTTACGGCCTCGGTGCGGGTAGTCATGGCATCACCTTGGATCGGGCAAAGCTACGCGGCGCTCCATTGGAGCTCAGCCTGCGCAAATGGGCGCGTAGCATACCACCGCCGATGCGCTCGTCGCAGTTGACGAAGATCAAGCTTAGGAGTCCGATAGGACGCTTTGGCAGAAAACGAACTCAGGAGAGTGCAGATGGCAAAGCGTATCCAGTTTCGCGCCCATGGCGGCCCCGAAGTGCTCGAGTATGTGGATTACCAACCCGCCGAGCCCGGCCCGCAGCAGGTCCGCGTGAGCAACAAGGCCATCGGCCTGAACTTCATCGATACCTATTACCGCAGCGGCCTCTATTCGCCGCCGTCCCTGCCATCGGGTGTGGGTTCCGAAGGGGCAGGCGTGGTCGAAGCCGTCGGCAGCGAAGTGACCCGGTTCAAGGTCGGTGATCGCGTGGCCTATGGAAGCGGGCCATTGGGCGCCTACAGTGACGTGCATGTATTGCCCGAAGCCAACCTGGTGCATCTGCCGGACGCCATCAGCTTCGAACAGGCGGCCGGGGTCATGCTCAAAGGCCTGACCGTGCAATACCTGTTGCGTCAGACCTATGAACTCAAGGGCGGCGAAACCATCCTGTTCCACGCCGCTGCCGGTGGCGTGGGCTCCCTGGCGTGCCAATGGGCCAAGGCACTGGGCGTTAAGTTGATCGGCACCGTGAGTTCAGCGGAAAAAGCCGCGCTGGCCAAGGCCAACGGCGCCTGGGCGACCATCGACTACAGCCATGAAAACGTCGCACAGCGCGTACTGGAATTGACTGACGGCAAAAAGGTCTCGGTGGTGTACGACGGCGTCGGCAAGGACACCTGGCTGACCTCGCTCGACAGCGTGGCGCCCCGGGGGCTGGTGGTGAGTTTCGGCAATGCGTCCGGTGCGGTGGACGGGGTGAACCTGGGGATTCTGGCGGCGAAGGGTTCGCTGTACGTGACCCGCCCGACACTGGCGACCTACGCCAACAACGCCGAGAACCTGCAGCGCATGGCCGACGAGCTGTTCGAGATGATCATCAGCGGCAAGCTGAAGGTCGATATCAGCCAGCGTTATCCACTGGCTGAAGCAGCGAAGGCGCAGACCGAGTTGTCGGCGCGGCGCACGACGGGGTCGGTTGTTCTGCTGCCTTAAGATTTTCAGCGACTGGCAGGGCCTCATCGCTGGCAAGCCAGCTCCCACAGGTTTCGGTGGTGAATACAAATACTGTGAACACCCGAAATCACTGTGGGTGCTGGCTTGCCGGCGAACGATGACGCGACGTCAACCCGCGCGCATCACCTGGCCGGTCGCCAAATCGCGAATCACACTCGGATTCTTGCGCCCGCCGAGATTCCCGCCCAGCACCAGATCAAGCTGTCCACGGAAATACTGCTCCACGCGAATCCGCGTGCGCGCCGCCGGCCGGCCCTGAGGGTTGGCGGACGTCGATACCAGCGGCCCGACCAGTGAGCACAAGTCCCGCACCAGCGGGTGATCGCTGACCCGCAGGGCCACGGTTTCATGCACGCCGGTAATCCACTGCGGCAACATGTTCTGATGCGGTACCAGCCAGGTGTTCGGCCCAGGCCAGGTGCTGGCCATGCGATCCATCCACAGCTCAGGGAAGTCTTCGAAGAGGAAGTCGAACTGACGGATGTTGTCGGCGACCAGAATCAGGCCCTTATCCACAGACCGGCCCTTGAGCAGCAACAGCCGCTCCACGGCCTCTTCGTCCCACGGGTCGCAACCCAGGCCCCAGACTGCTTCGGTTGGGTAGGCAATCACCGCCCCGGCGCGAATTGCTTGCGCGGCTTGTTGCACACGCCAACTGTTGACCATGAAAAACACTCCAGAATAAGGCTCTGCGCAGTTTACCGATCTTGTTTATAAAACCTAGCTCACTCGTGCAAACCAGCGGCCGTTTTCGCAAACCGCACGCCCCTCCATCTCCAGTTCCGTCAACGCCCCCAGCACTTTGGGCAAAGCCCAGCCGCAGGCATCGGCCAGTGCCTCACTGGAGAGCGGCGCGGCGTGAAGCAGGGTCAGCAACGGGTGAGGCGCCGCCGTCGCGGGCGCTTCCGTGGAAAACGGCAGCTGCTGCCAGCCGCGCAGGGCTTCGAGGATATGCTCGATAGTTTCCACCAGCACGGCGCCGTCGCGGATCAGTTGATGGCAACCGCGGGCGCCGGGGTGATGGATCGACCCGGGAATCGCATACACCTCGCGCCCCTGTTCCGCCGCGAGCCTCGCGGTAATCAACGAACCGCTGGCCACACTGGCCTCCACCACCAGCACGCCGAGGGACAAACCGCTGATGATCCGGTTGCGTCGCGGGAAGTTGCTGGCGGTCGGACCGGCATCCAGCGGGAACTCCGAAAGCACCGCACTACCCGAGGCGATCATCGCGTCGGCCAATCGTCGATTGCGCTGTGGATAAAACTTTTCAAGACCCGTGCCAAGCACGCCGACCGTTTGCCCGCCAATGTCCAACGCCGCCTGATGAGCGGCCGCGTCGATGCCTAGGGCCAGACCGCTGGTAATGACAAAACCGGCGCCGGCCAGGCTGCGGGAAAACGCTGCGGCGGTGTCCATGCCCGGTCGTGATGCACGACGACTGCCGACCATCGCCAACTGCGGTTTTTCCAGAATGCCGGGGGTGCCGGCGACGAATAACAGCGGCGGTGCGTCGCTTATTTGTGCCAGCAGTGAAGGATAGTCAGGCTGGTCCCACATCAGTAAATGCTGGCCCGGACGCTCTAGCCAGGCCAAAGCGTGGCTGGCGCCATCGCGGATTTCAGCGCATCGCCTGGCCTCGGAACAGGCCAGTGGCAAGCCCAGCGCACGCCAGGCACTGGCGGGCGCGCTGATGGCTTTGGACGCCGAACCGAACGCTTCCAGCAGTTTCCTGAAACGCGCCGGCCCCAGTTCTGGTAGACGGTGCAGACGTAAACGAGCTTCCAGTTCCGCAGGGGAAACCGGTGCAGGGGCAGGCATCGACATGGATCATCCTTGACCGTTATGAGCATCCATACAAACGGGAATAAGCTGTGGATAACTCTGTTGGTAACTTGTGAAGCACCTTACGGATTTCGTACCTTGTCCATCACGGCCAACGAGCGCGATGCCTTGAGTACCAGCCCGTAGCTGAGCTTGTCGTAGGTGCGGAAAACCATCAGCAGTCCGGCACGCTCATCGGGGATTTTCAGGGGTTGGCCGGTGATCCGGTCGCGCACGGTTTCGCCGGTCTTCATCACCTCCAGGACATTGCCTTCGGCCAAACCGTCGCGCTGGCCCTTGTTCAGGGTGACCACGTCGAGCGCGCCAACCTGGGTGACGCCGCGCGGGACATCGATGATCAAGCCGTTGATTTCGTTTTTCGGGGCACTGGGCATGAAGGTCGTGTTGATCGAGCGTTCTTCACCGCTGAACAAGCGGTCGCCGAGGCGCACCTCCTGAGTCGTGCGCTGCAGCGCCAGCGTGGCGACGTCGCCTTCGGTGGCGAGGATTTCGCCGCTGCCGATGTCATCGGCGTTGATCCCCAGAAATGCCTGGGTCAGCGGATCGGTGTAGACCTTGCCCTGACGGAAGATGCCGTAGACCGGCTGTGCCGGGTCGAATTGGCCGCGAGCGAAGATGTGATCGCCACTACCACTGAGCACCCGCTCGGCGTCCCCGGCCACGATGTAGGGCGCCTGGTCGAAATCCTCGACCTTGTCGACGATGCGGTTGCTCAGCAGAAAGCTTTTGATCGACCTCAGAGGAATGCTCGGAATGGCTTCCGCCACCGGGCTGCTGCGCACCCTTGGCGAGAGCTTGAGGGTGCCTCGGGACGCACCGCGATCGAGGGTCAACCGTGGCTGGCCATTGACGTAGACGAGCGACAGCGAATCGCCGGGATAAATAAGGTCGGGATTTTCGATCCGGGGATTGGCCTGCCAGAGCTCCGTCCACTGCCACGGCTCACGAAGGAATTTTGCCGAGATGTCCCAGAGCGTGTCCCCTGCGACCACTGTGTAAGTCTGTGGAAAACCTTCCCTGAGCTGCACTTGCCCATGCGCCCAGCCTGCCGAGGCCAGAAGGAGCAAGGCGAGTAGTGATTTCCTCATGCGGTGAATCCCTTTATTATGTGCGTTCGCGTGAAACGCCAGAGCCGTCAGTGGCTCGCTCCCGGCTTGCTTATAAAAAGAAGGGAGCTACGTTTTACATAGATAGCCTGCATCTTCGGACTCGCCAGGCCATCGATCCGACCTTACTTCACACGTGCAGTCATCAAGCTTATGGCCATTTTAAACATCCTCGAATTCCCTGATCCGCGCCTGCGCACTATCGCCAAACCAGTGGCCGTAGTGGACGACGAAGTGCGTCAGTTGGTCGATGACATGTTTGAAACAATGTATGAAGCGCCGGGCATCGGCCTCGCCGCGACCCAGGTCAACGTGCACAAACGTATCGTCGTGATGGACCTCTCCGAAGACCGCACCGAACCGCGCGTGTTCATCAACCCGGAGCTCGAGCCCCTGACCGACGACATGGGTCAGTATCAGGAAGGCTGCCTGTCGGTGCCGGGTTTCTACGAAAACGTCGATCGCCCACAACGGGTCAAGGTCAAGGCTTTGGACCGCGATGGACAACCTTACGAACTGATCGCCGAAGAACTGCTCGCGGTGTGCATCCAACACGAATGCGACCACCTGAACGGCAAATTGTTCGTCGATTACCTGTCGACGCTCAAACGCGACCGGATCAAGAAGAAGCTGGAAAAGCTCCATCGCCAGAACGCTTGATGCCCTCCTTCAAAGGCTTGCTGCGGCAAGCCTTTTTCTTTTCAAGATGCTTTGCAATAGAGAGCCCTTCATGACTGAGCCACTGCGCATCGTCTTTGCCGGCACCCCGGAATTCGCCGCTGAACACCTCAAGGCCCTGTTGAACAGCCCTTATGAGATCGTTGCGGTCTACACCCAACCGGATCGCCCGGCAGGTCGTGGCCAGAAGCTGATGCCGAGCCCGGTCAAGCAGCTTGCTCTGGAACACAACCTCCCGGTGCTGCAACCGCCAACACTGCGCAACGAAGACGCCCAGGCTGAACTGGCCGCACTGAAACCGGACTTGATGGTGGTGGTCGCCTACGGCCTGATCCTGCCGCAAGTGGTGCTGGATATTCCGCGCCTGGGCTGCATCAACAGCCATGCCTCGCTGCTGCCGCGCTGGCGCGGTGCGGCGCCGATCCAGCGCGCCGTGCAAGCGGGCGACGCCGAGAGCGGCGTGACCGTGATGCGCATGGAAGCGGGGCTCGACACCGGGCCGATGCTGCTCAAGGTCATCACACCGATCAGCGCCGAAGACACCGGCGGCAGCCTGCATGATCGCCTGGCCGAAATGGGCCCGCCTGCGGTGATTCAAGCCATTGCCGGCCTCGCTGCCGGCACGCTGGAAGGCGAAGTGCAGGACGACAGCCTTGCCACTTACGCGCACAAGCTGAACAAGGACGAAGCCCGCATCGACTGGACCCGTCCGGCGATTGAGCTGGAACGCCTGGTCCGTGCTTTCAACCCGTGGCCGATCACCCACAGCACCTTGAACGGCGAAGCGCTGAAAGTGTTGGCCGCGAGCCTCGCGCAAGGGAAGGGCACACCGGGTGAAATCCTTAGCACCAGCAAGGACGGGCTGATCGTTGCCTGTGGCGAGCAGGCGCTGTGCCTGACCCGCCTGCAATTGCCCGGCGGCAAAGCGCTGAACTTCAGCGACTTGTTCAACAGCCGTCGTGAGAAATTCGCGGTGGGCACCGTCCTCGGTCAAACGGCGGACGCTCAATGAACCCGCGTCTGGCCGCCGCCAAGGCACTGGCTGCTGTTCTCAGCGGCAAAGCCTCTCTAAACAGTTCGCTGCCTACGCAAATGGACAAGGTCGAAGACCGCGATCGTGGTTTCACCCAGGACCTGGCGTTCGGCACCGCACGCTGGCAGCCGCGGTTGTCGGCACTGGCGGCCAAACTGTTGCAGAAGCCTTTCAAGGCAGCGGACGCCGATGTTGAAGCCTTGCTGCTGGTCGGCCTCTACCAGTTGCTCTACACCCGCGTGCCGGCCCACGCCGCCATCGGTGAAACCGTCGGTTGCGCCGACAAGCTGAAAAAACCCTGGGCCAAAGCCTTGCTCAACGCCGTACTGCGTCGCGCCCAGCGGGAAAGCGAAGCGCTGCTGGCGGAGCTGGAACGCGACCCGGTGGTGCGTACCGCTCATCCGCGCTGGCTGCAAAAATCCCTGAAAGCGTTCTGGCCTGAACAATGGGAAGCCATTTGCGCGGCGAACAACGCGCACCCGCCGATGATCCTGCGCGTCAATCGACGCCATCACACCCGCGATGCCTACCTCGGCTTGCTCAGCGAGGCCGACATCGCCGCCCGTGCATGCGTTTACAGCCGCGATGGCATCATCCTCGACGCCGCCACCGACGTGCGCAGCCTGCCCGGTTTCGCCGACGGCTGGATCAGCGTGCAGGACGAGGCGGCGCAACTGGCCGCCGATCTGCTTGACCTGGCGCCCGGTCAACGGGTGCTGGACGCCTGCTGTGCGCCGGGGGGCAAAACCTGCCACATTCTCGAAGCCGAGCCGGCATTGGCAGGCGTGGTGGCCGTGGATCTGGAAGCCAAACGCCTGGTACGCGTGCGTGAAAACCTCGAACGCCTGGGCCTGAGCGCCGAGCTGATCGCCGCCGACGGTCGCGACACCGCTACCTGGTGGGACGGCAAGCCGTTCCAGCGCATCCTGCTGGACGCCCCATGCTCGGCCACCGGCGTGATTCGCCGGCACCCGGATATCAAACTCACCCGCCAGCCCGATGACATCGCCGCCCTGGCTGTGCTGCAAGGCGAACTGCTGGACGCTCTGTGGAAAACCCTGGAGGTCGGCGGCATTTTGCTCTACGCCACCTGCTCCACGCTGCCGACCGAGAACACCGAAGTCATCGAAGCATTCCTTGCGCGCACGCCGGGCGCCCGTGAACTGGACCTCGCGACGGCAGCCGGGATCAAGCAACCCCATGGTCGCCAATTGCTCGCACAGGAAGACGGCCACGACGGCTTCTATTACGCCAAGCTGATCAAGATCGCCGCCGCGCGCGGTTAACGGATTCAATGGAGTGACTGGATGAAAATCATCATCCTCGGTGCAGGGCAAGTCGGCGGTTCGCTGGCGGAGCATTTGGCCAGCGAGGCCAACGACATCACGGTGGTCGACACCGACGGCGAGCGCCTGCGCGATCTCGGCGACCGGCTGGACATCCGCACGGTTCAGGGTCGCGGCTCACTGCCGACGGTACTGCGCCAGGCTGGAGCGGACGACGCCGACATGCTGGTGGCCGTGACCAACAGTGACGAGACCAACATGGTCGCCTGCCAGGTGGCCCACACCCTGTTCCACACCCCCACCAAAATCGCTCGCGTGCGCGAAGCGGCGTACCTCACGCGCTCCGAACTGTTCGATAACGAAGCGATTCCGGTGGACGTGCTGATCAGCCCGGAACAAGTGGTCACCAACTACATCAAACGCCTGATCCAGCATCCGGGTGCGTTGCAGGTGATCGACTTCGCCGAGGGCAAGGCGCAACTGGTCGCGGTGCGGGCCTACTACGGCGGACCGCTGGTGGGTCAGCAATTGCGGCAGTTGCGCGAGCACATGCCGAATGTCGAAACCCGCGTGGCGGCCATTTTCCGTCGTGACCGGCCGATCCTGCCCCAGGGCGATACGGTGATCGAAGCGGACGACGAAGTGTTTTTCATCGCCGCCAAAGCGAACATTCGCGCGGTGATGAGTGAAATGCGCCGTCTCGACGAGACCTACAAACGCATCGTCATCGCCGGCGGCGGGCAGATCGGCGAGCGCCTGGCCGAGGCCATCGAGAGCCGTTACCAGGTGAAAATCATCGAGATGAACCCGGCACGCTGCCGTCATCTCTCGGACACCCTCGACAGCACCGTCGTGCTGCAGGGCAGTGCCTCCGACCGCGACTTGTTGATAGAAGAAAACATCGCCGATGCGGACATCTTCCTGGCCCTGACCAATGACGACGAAGCCAACATCATGTCGTCGCTGCTGGCCAAACGCCTGGGCGCGAAGAAGGTGATGACCATCATCAATAACCCGGCCTACGTCGACTTGATTCAGGGCGGCGACATCGACATCGCCATCAGTCCGCAACTGGCGACCATCGGCACCTTGCTGGCCCACGTGCGCCGCGGCGACATCGTCAGCGTGCACTCACTGCGTCGGGGCGCGGCGGAAGCCATCGAGGCCATTGCCCACGGTGATGCGAAATCGAGCAAGGTCATCGGCAAAGCCATCGAGAACATCGGCCTGCCGCCGGGCACGACCATCGGCGCGATCATCCGCGACGAAGAAGTGATCATTGCCCACGACGACACGGTGATCGAAACTGGCGACCACGTGATTCTGTTCCTTGTGGATAAAAAGCATATTCGGGATGTGGAGAAGCTGTTCCATGTGGGACTCAGTTTCTTCTGATCGGCATTTTGCAGTGGCCTGACTGGCCTCTTCGCGGGCAAGCCCGCTCCCACAGGAATCCAGGCGTACACAACCTGTGTGTTCGCCGCAAAACACTGTGGGAGCGGGCTTGCCCGCGAGAACACATAAATATCCCTGAATAATCTCAACAAGGAATTCACTGATGATCGAATCCCTGGAAAAAATGCTCGCCAAGGGTGTGGATAACTCATTGCTGCGCTTCGGCCTGGGCAAGGGCTATCTGGATCTGGGGGAGAACGCGAAGGCTGTGGAGCATTTTCAGCGTTGCGTCGAGATTGATCCGAAGTATTCGGCCGCGTGGAAGCTATTGGGCAAGGCCCATCAGGCCCTGGAGAACTATCCCGCCGCAAGACAGGCCTGGGAGCAAGGCCTGGAGGCCGCCAAAGCCCATGGCGATAAACAGGCAGAAAAGGAAATGACGGTCTTCCTGAAAAAGCTCGATCGTCAGGCGCACTGATCAGAGATAACGCAAATCAATGCCTTCGGCATCCACTTGCACCACTTCCATGCGTACACGCGGCGCGCCGGCCGGCAAGCCCTGTACCTGTCCGTAAACCACCGCGCCCCTGTGCAGAGCCGACAACGCCGGATGTTTGACGTAGACACCCGTGGCCGACAGATTGCGCGTCTGGCCCAGGCATTCGCCAAAGCTGTCGTGACTGATCTTGATGCGAAATGATTTGCGGTGTTTGGACATCTACTGCGCCCTTATGAACGTACTGTGGATAACTTGTAGGAGCGAGCCGGCTCCGGGCGGCGGTCTGACGATGGACCTGAGGACACCACGGGGAATCAGACTTCCCGCGTCATCGTTCACGACCATCGCGAGCAGGCTCGCTCCTACAAGTTATCCACAGACTGTGCCAATTGTTTCAATACCAGCGCTCTTCGCCGGGCGGACGCTTCTTGAAGCGCTTCATGCTCCACATGTACTGGCTTGGATACGCCCGCACATAACGCTCGACCACCTTGCTCATGGCGGCACAGGATTCTTCGGTGTCAGTGCTGTACATGGCCTCTGGCGCGGCTTCGAGGATCACTTTATAGCCTGAACCGTCGGGCAGGCGCAGGGCGTGCAGAAAGACGCCGACCGCTTTGCCGCCCGCGAGCATGTTCGGTACGAATTTGCTGGTCAGTGCCTGAGTGGCGAAGAACGGCACGAAGATCCCGGCGGATTCGGCCGGTTCCGGGTCGGCGGGAATGCCCACTGCACCACCTTTGCGCACTTCCTTGATGACGCTGAGGATGCCTTCCTTGGTGGAGGCGGCCACTTTGTTGCCCAGTTGTACCCGCTGCTTGCGCAACAATTCATCCACCGCCTTCAATTTGGGCGGACGGTAGAAAATGATCGGTTTGCACTGGCTGCAATAGAAGTGGTTGAGCACTTCCCAGTTGCCCAGATGGCTGGTGATGCCGACCACGCCCTTGCCGGAGGCGAGTGCATCCTTCAGAACGTCGAGCCCCTCGACTTCACGCACCAGGTCGATGGAGCGCTGGGCCGGCCAGATCCAGGCGCAGGCGCTTTCGGTCAGTGACTTGCCGATGTCTTTCAGGCTCTGGCCGACCAGACGCTCACGTTCGGCGGGGTCCATCTCCGGAAAGCATTTGGACAGGTTGATCCGCACCACGTCGCGGGAACGGTTAGGGGTTTTCCACATCACCCAGCCAATCGCCGAGCCGACAGCCTGCACCGCCCGCCACGGGAGCAGGGCAAACAGCCGCAGAGCGCCTACCAGCAAGGCGCCTTTAAACTTATCCACAGGTCACTCCTGATCTTGTGCTGTGCGCGAGGCGGCTATTCTAACCGCCGTTCGCCAGCAGCGCGTAGCGGTCGCAATCGCGCGTGTGGTCCATGACCATGCCCGAAGCCTGCATCAGGGCGTAGCAAATGGTCGGGCCAACGAAGGTGAAGCCGGCCTTTTTCAGGCCTTTGCTCATCGCCACCGCCTCGGACGTGATGGCCGGGACTTCGGTGCGATCCTTGAAATGATTGATCTTTACGGCGCCGCCGACGAACGACCAGAGAAACTCGACAGGGTCTTCCAGCGCCAGCCAGGCCTGGGCATTGCGCCGGGCCGCGTTGAGTTTGAGGCGATTGCGGATAATGCCCGGATCGAGCATCAAATCATCGATTTCGGCGTCGCTCATCTGCGCCACGCGCTGCACGTCAAAGCCGTACATCACTCGGCGATAGTGCTCGCGTTTGCGCAAAACGGTGATCCAGGAAAGCCCGGCCTGGAACCCTTCGAGCAAAAGCAACTCGAACAATCCCTGCGCATCGCGTAGCGGCGTGCCCCACTCCTGATCGTGATAAGCCATGTACAGCGGATCTTCGGAACACCAAAAGCAGCGTGGCATAAGGCTCCAGGGGGCGTGCGCAGCAATGAATCGGGTATACTCCCGCTCTTTAAATCGCAGCCCAAGAAACAGGTGAATTCGTGAGCCAGCCTACGCCAGCCGTGCGTACCTTCCAAGACTTGATCCTCGCCCTCCAGCAATACTGGGCCGAGCAAGGTTGTGTGGTACTTCAGCCCTACGATATGGAAGTAGGCGCCGGCACTTTCCACACCGCAACATTCCTGCGCGCCATTGGCCCGGAAACCTGGAACGCCGCCTATGTGCAGCCAAGTCGCCGCCCGACTGACGGCCGCTATGGTGAAAACCCGAACCGTCTGCAGCACTACTACCAGTTCCAGGTGGTCCTGAAGCCGAACCCGGACAACTTCCAGGAGCTGTACCTGGGCTCCCTCAAGCACGTGGGCCTGGACCCATTGGTGCACGACATCCGCTTCGTCGAAGACAACTGGGAATCGCCGACCCTCGGTGCCTGGGGCCTGGGCTGGGAAGTCTGGCTCAACGGCATGGAAGTGACGCAGTTCACTTACTTCCAGCAAGCGGGCGGCATCGAGTGCTACCCGGTGACGGGCGAGATCACTTACGGCCTCGAACGTCTGGCCATGTACCTGCAAGGCGTGGACTCGGTCTACGACCTGGTCTGGGCTGACGGTCCGTTCGGCAAGGTGACCTACGGCGACGTGTTCCACCAGAACGAAGTGGAGCAGTCGACCTACAACTTCGAACACGCCAACGTCGAGAAGCTGTTCGAACTGTTCGATTTCTATGAAAGCGAAGCCAAGCGCCTGATCGAACTCGACCAGCCGCTGCCGTTGCCGAGCTACGAAATGGTGTTGAAGGCGTCCCATACCTTCAACCTGCTGGATGCGCGCCGGGCAATCTCGGTGACCGCGCGTCAGCAATACATTCTGCGTGTGCGCACCCTGGCGCGTTCCGTCGCGCAAGCCTACCTGCTGGCTCGCGCCAAGCTGGGCTTCCCGATGGCAACCCCGGACCTGCGTGATGAAGTACTGGCCAAGCTGGAGGCTGCACAATGAGTGCTCTGGATTTTCTGGTTGAACTGGGCACTGAAGAACTGCCACCCAAAGCCCTGAACACCCTGGCCGAAGCGTTTCTGGCCGGTATCGACAAGGGCCTGCAAGCGGCCGGCCTGAACTACGAGACCAAAACCGTTTATGCCGCGCCGCGTCGCCTGGCCGTGCTGATCACCTCGCTGGCCACCCAGCAGCCGGATCGCAGCATCAACCTCGATGGCCCGCCACGTCAGGCCGCGTTCGATGCCGAAGGCAATCCGACCCAGGCGGCACTGGGCTTTGCCAAGAAGTGCGGCGTCGACCTGAGCGAAATCGATCAGAGCGGCCCGAAACTGCGCTACAGCCAAAACATCGCCGGCAAGCCGACCGCGAGCCTGCTGCCGACCATCGTCGAAGA
The DNA here is from genome assembly GCF_016887925.1 of Pseudomonas sp. MIL9. Lineage (NCBI taxonomy): Bacteria > Pseudomonadati > Pseudomonadota > Gammaproteobacteria > Pseudomonadales > Pseudomonadaceae > Pseudomonas > Pseudomonas sp. MIL9. Next base: position 94,987 of record NZ_JAFEHE010000022.1, read on the forward strand.
TTCCCTGAATGACCTGCCGATTCCCAAGCGCATGCGCTGGGGTGCTCGCAAGGAAGAATTCGTTCGCCCGACCCAATGGCTGGTCATGCTGCTCGGTGACCAGGTCATCGACTGCACCATCCTCGCCCAGAAGGCCGGCCGCGATTCCCGTGGTCACCGCTTCCACCATCCGGAAAGCGTGCGCATCGGTTCGCCGTCCAGCTACCTGGCTGACCTGCGTGCCGCTTATGTATTGGCTGACGCCAACGAGCGTCGCGACATCATCAGCAAGCGCACCGAAGAGCTGGCCACCCGTCAGGAAGGCACGGCGATCGTGCCGCCGGACCTGCTCGACGAAGTGACCGCGCTGGTTGAATGGCCGGTGCCGCTGGTGTGCTCGTTCGAAGAGCGTTTCCTCGACGTACCGCAAGAAGCCCTGATCACCACCATGCAGGACAACCAGAAGTATTTCTGCCTGCTGGATGCCGACGGCAAGTTGCTGCCACGTTTCATCACTGTGGCCAACATCGAGAGCAAGGACCCGCAGCAGATCATCGCCGGTAACGAGAAAGTGGTTCGTCCACGCCTGACCGACGCCGAGTTCTTCTTCAAGCAAGACAAGAAGCAGAAACTCGAAGACTTCAACCTGCGCCTGCAAAACGTGGTGTTCCAGGAAAAACTCGGCAGCGTCTATGACAAGGCCGAACGCGTTTCCAAACTGGCCGCGTTCATCGCTCAGCGCATCGGCGGCAACGCCGCGTGGGCGGCTCGCGCCGGCCTGCTGTCCAAGTGCGACCTGGCGACCGAAATGGTCGGCGAGTTCCCGGAAATGCAAGGTGTCGCCGGCTACTATTACGCCCTCAACGATGGCGAGCCGGAAGACGTTGCACTGGCACTGAACGAGCAATACATGCCGCGCGGTGCCGGCGCCGAGCTGCCGACCACCCTGACCGGTGCGGCCGTGGCCATCGCTGACAAGCTGGATACCCTGGTCGGTATTTTCGGCATCGGCATGCTGCCTACCGGCAGTAAAGATCCGTACGCCTTGCGCCGTGCCGCATTGGGTGTGTTGCGCATCCTGATCGACAAGAAACTCGACCTCGACTTGAACGACGCCGTGGCTTTCGCCGTGAATGCGTTCGGTGCCAAGGTCAAGGCTGCCGGCCTGAACGACACGGTGCTGGAGTTCATCTTCGACCGTCTGCGTGCCCGTTACGAGGACGAAGGCGTCGACGTTGCGACCTACCTGTCGGTGCGTGCCCTGAAGCCGGGTTCCGCCCTGGACTTCGACCAGCGCGTACAAGCGGTAGAGGCCTTCCGCAAGTTGCCGGAAGCCGCTGCCCTCGCTGCCGTGAACAAACGCGTTTCGAATCTGCTGAGCAAGGTGGAAGGCTCCGTGCCGACCGTCGTGGAAGCCAAGTTCTTCGACAATGCCAACGAGTTCTCCCTGTACTCGGCGATCCAGCAGGCAGACCAGGCGGTTCAGCCAATGGCCGCAGCGCGTCAGTACAGCGAATCCCTGGCACGCCTGGCCGCCTTGCGCGAGCCGGTGGATGCGTTCTTCGAAGCCGTGATGGTCAACGCGGAAGACGCGAAAGTTCGCGCCAACCGTTATGCGTTGCTGGCGCGTCTGCGCGGCCTGTTCCTCGGCGTCGCCGATATTTCGTTGCTGGGGTAAGACTGTTTGAAACTGCTGATACTCGATCGGGACGGGGTGATCAACTACGACTCCGACGCTTACATCAAGTCAGTGGAGGAGTGGATACCGCTCCCCGGGGCGATCGAGGCCATCGCGCAGTTGAGCAAGGCCGGCTGGACGGTAGCGGTTGCTACCAACCAGTCCGGCATCGCTCGCGGCTATTACGACATCGCCACCCTGGACGCCATGCACGAGCGTTTGCGCTCGCTGGTGGCGGAGCAGGGCGGTGAAGTCGGCCTGATCGTCTACTGCCCGCACGGGCCGGACGATGGCTGTGATTGCCGCAAGCCAAAACCCGGGATGTTGAAAAACATCGCCGCACATTACAACGTATCGCTGACTAATCTATGGTTCGTCGGCGACAGTCTCGGTGACCTGGAAGCTGCCAAAGCCGTCGATTCTCAGCCAGTTTTGGTAAAGACCGGAAAAGGCGTGAAGACTTTGGGCAAGACCCTTCCGGTAGGCACATTGATTTTTGACGATCTGGCGGCGATAGCCGCAGAACTTATCCACACATGCCCTTGAGTAAGTGTGCGCTTCGATTGGTCCTGACCAGGGATGAAAGGGAAGTGCGCTTTATATAGGACGGGCAGTTCCCGCAACGGTAAACGTCACCATGTCGATATTGCAGGCCATCAGAACCTTCCTCTTTTACCTGCTGCTGGGCACCAGTTCGTTGCTGTGGTGCAGCCTGAGCTTTTTTGTCGCGCCGTTTTTGCCATTCAAGGCGCGTTATCGCTTCATCAACGTTTACTGGTGCCGCTGCGCCTTGTGGCTGAGCAAGGTATTCCTGGGTATCCGTTACGAAGTGAAAGGCGCCGAGAACGTGCCCGACCAACCCTGCGTGATTCAATCGAACCATCAGAGCACCTGGGAAACATTCTTTCTCTCGGCCTACTTCGAGCCGTTGAGCCAGGTGCTCAAGCGCTCGTTGCTGTTTGTCCCTTTTTTCGGCTGGGCCATGGCCATGTTGCGACCGATTGCAATCGACCGTGACAACCCGAAAGCCGCGCTCAAGCAAGTGGCAAAGAGGGGCGATGAGCTGCTCAAGGATGGCGTCTGGGTGCTGATTTTTCCTGAAGGCACGCGGGTCCCTTACGGCACCATCGGGAAGTTCTCTCGCGGCGGTACCGCACTGGCGGTCAACGCCGCACTTCCGGTGCTGCCTATTGCCCACAACGCCGGCAAGTTCTGGCCAAAAACCGGCTGGGCGAAGAAGCAAGGTGTCATTACCGTGATCATCGGCAAGCCGATGCATGCCGAGGGTAGCGGGCCGCGCGCCATTGCCGAGCTCAACGATCGGGTTCAGGCCTGGAACGAGCAGATGCAACGGGAAATGGGATCACTTCCACCCGCCCCACAAGCCCCGGTGGCCAGCGATCAAGTGGCTGTCTGAATTCTGTGGATAACCTGTGTGCCGTTTTGCTCAAACAGGCCGCATTTTTATGCTAAGACTATGATTTAACTATATATTTCTTATCTTCATAAAATTCGGAAAAATGTGCATAGGTTTTCCCGAAGGTCAAAAAACCGGCTAATAAAGCCGGTTTTTTTATGCGCCACAACAGGCTTCCGCCGACAGGAAATCAGCCCTGTAAATGACACCGCGCCCGCTGCCGCTCATCTCCCTGCAGGACCTGAGGTTTGTCACAGCCCACGGTGCACAGGCTGCACCGCTCTCGAAAGAAGCAGCCAGTCGGCAGATGACGGTTGCCCGGCAATTCGGTAGGCGCCGCCACCTGCTCTGCATGCAGCGCAACGCCCAGTCGTGGCACCGCTTCGAGTAACAGGCGGGTATAGGGATGGCGTGGCTGATCGAGCACCTGGGCAGCCTGGCCCAGCTCGACGATTTGCCCCAAATACATCACCGCTACCCGGTCTGCCATATGACGCACGACGGACACGTTATGGGAAATCAGGATGTAGGTCAGGTTGCGGGCGCGTTGCAGTTCTGCGAGCAGGTTGAGGATCTGCGCCTGAACCGAGATATCCAGCGCCGATGTGGGTTCGTCTAGCACGATAATATCCGGGTCGGAGGACAGGGCCCGGGCAATGGCAATCCGCTGACGCTGGCCGCCGGAGAACTGGTGGGGGAAGCGGTCCAGGTATTCCGGGCGGATACCGACCTGGGACGCGACCTTGGCTGCCACCTCGCGCATCTGTGCCCGATCGACATGACCCCGGGCGTACAGTGGCTCGGTGATGATCCGCCAGATCGGCAGACGCGGGTCGAGCGAAGACTGGGGGTCCTGGAACACAATCTGCACGTTGTTGCGGCCTTCGCTGCCGGTGCGACTGGCCCAGTTCAAATCGCCGCTGCTGGGCTCAATCAAGCCCATCAACAGCTGCGCCAATGTGCTTTTTCCACAGCCTGACTCACCCACGATCCCCAGGGTTTCGCCCGCCCGTACCTGAAGATCAATGCCATTCAGGGCATGAGCAAAGCCTCGCGGCCGACCCAGCCAGTCGTTACTGACGGGAAAACGCACACGAACATCGTTGAGTTGAAGAATCGGGGGAGCCATGTCGATAGCACTAGAAAGGACAGCATTGTTCATCACGAAAGCTCCTTGACGGGCAACCAGCAAGCGCTTTTACGTTGGTCGTTGATGGCATTGAGGGGCGGACGTTTGGCACAGACCGGCATGGCGTAAGAGCACCGCTCCTGAAACGTGCAGCCCTCGGGTAAAGAGGCGAGGTTGGGGACTTGCCCGGGAATGGTCAGCAACGGCTGGCCCGGTTCCACCATTTCCGGAAGGCCGCTGAGCAGCCCACGGGTATAGGGGTGTTGCGGGTTGTTCATCACGTCGACGGTGCGGCCTTCTTCGACCACAGCGCCGGTGTACATGACATACACCCGGTCACAGAACTGCGACACCAATGCCATGTCATGGGTGATGAGCAAAATGGCAGTCCCCCGTTGCCTGGCCTTTTCTCGCAGCAGCAACAGCACCTGGCGTTGCACCGTCACGTCGAGCGCGGTGGTCGGCTCGTCGGCGATCAAGAGTTGCGGTTCACAGGAGAACGCCAGCGCAATCATCACCCGTTGACGCATGCCCCCGGACAGTTCGAACGGGTAGCTCTCCAATACGTGCTCGGGGCTGGCGATGTGCATGTCGCGCAACAGGGCAATCGCCTTGAGTCGCGCCTGGGCAGCACTGATTTTCTGGTGATGGATGATCACATCGAGCATTTGTCGACCGATGCGCCGGGTCGGGTTCAGGGCGGTCATCGGCTCCTGGAAAATCATCGCCGCATCGCGTCCGCGAATCTGTAGCAGTTCCTTTTCAGGCGTTGTGAGCATGTCGCGGCCGAGCATGCTGAGGCTGCCCGCGGTAATGCGATAGCTGCGCTCGGGCAGCAGACGCATGCTGAGCATGGCCGTGACCGACTTGCCCGACCCGGACTCGCCCACCACGCCGACGATTTCGCCGGGATTGACGTGCAACGTCACGCCGTTCAAAGCTTTCACATTGTTTTTGTAAGCCGGGAATTCCAGGCTCAGATTGTCGATGGCCAGCACTGGGCTTGAAGTCTGCATCGTCATTTCCCCTGTTGCCGTGGGTCGAGCAGGTCGCGTACACCATCGCCCAGCAGGTTGAAACCGGTGGCGGTGATCAGAATCGCCATGCCTGGAAAGGTCGAATACCACCAGTTATCGAGGATGTAATTGCGCCCGGTGGCGACCATTGCGCCCCACTCGGCGGTTGGCTGCTGCGCGCCCAGGCCGATGAATCCAAGGGCCGAGGCCATGAGGATGGCGCTACCGATATCCAGGCTCAGTTGCACCAGCAAGGGCGGCATTGCGTTTCGCGCCACGTGCCAGTGCACCACGTGCCAGCGTCCGGCCCCGAACGTATGGGCGGCCTTGACGTACCCCATCTGTCGAATGCTCAAGGCCTGGCCACGGGCCAGTCGTACGTAGGATGGGATTCGCACCAGGGTAATGGCCAGCATGGCGTTGAACAGACTCGCGCCCAATGCGGCCGCCAATGCCATGATCAGCACCAGTGACGGGACCGAAAGCATGATGTCCATCAGGCGCATGATGAAGGCGTCGAAACGCCCACCGATCACCCCCGAAAAGCACCCTAGCAGCCCGCCGATGAAACAGGAGGCGAAAGCCACGAACAGGCCGACGCCCACCGACTGCTGGCTGCCGAACAGCACCCGGCTGAACAGGTCGCGACCCACTTCATCTGTGCCGAACCAATGGTCGGCGGATGGCGGCGCCAGGCGTTCGCCGAGGTTCAGTGCATTCGGGTCGTGGCTGGCGAGCCAGGGCGCGAAGATCATGCACAGCAATACGATAGAAGTGATCAGCAGGCCCGCCATGGTCAGCGGGCTCCGGCGGATCTGGTACGCCAGGTAGGCGAGTTTTTCAGCCCTGCGCGGGCCACGTGCCGCCGTCAGAGTCACAGACATTTCAATTCACCTCGCCGATGCGTGGGTCGATCACGCGATACAAAAGGTCGATAGCCATGTTCAACAGGACATAGATGAACGAAACCAGAATCGCGAAGCCCATCACCGCCGGGAAATCCAGCGACTGGATCGACTTGACCACATAGGCCCCCATGCCGGGCCAGGCAAATACGGTTTCGGTCAGTACCGCGCCGTACAACAAATCCCCCAGGGTCAACCCGAGAACGGTCACCGAAGGGATGAGAGCGTTGGGCAGGGCGTGACGCAGGATCACTGTCCACCGGGACAGGCCATAGGCGCGCGCGGTGCGGATGTAGTCCTCGCCCAATTGATCCAGCATGGCCGAGCGGATCTGCCGGGCGATAACCCCCAGGGTCACGAAGCCCAGCGTTGCGGCTGGAAGAATCAGGTGTTCGGCCGCATCGAGAAACAGTCGGACATCCCCCGCCAGCAGCGAGTCGATCAAATAAAAGCCCGTGATCGCCGGTGGCGGCGAGAGCCCTTCAGATAGCCGGCCACCACCGGGCAGCCAGCCCAGATGGCCGTAGAACAACACGATTGCACCCAGGCCGAGCCAGAAGGCCGGGGTGGAAATACCGGTGACCGCCAGGGTCCGGGCGATCTGATCGATCAGCCGGTTGTGGTAAACCGCTGACAACACGCCCAGCGGCACACCGACCAGAATCGCCAATGTCAGTGCGACCAGCGCCAGTTCGAGTGTGGCCGGGAAGAACGCTTGCAAGTCTTCCAGGACGGGACGGTTGGTGCGTATCGAGGTTCCCAGGTCCCCGTGCAACAGATCCATCAGGTAGCGACCGTATTGTTGATACAGCGGCAGATCCAATCCGAGTTGATGACGGATGCCGGCCACGAGAGCGTCGCTGGCGCGGTCGCCGGCGATCAATCGGGCAGGGTCGCCCGGGATCAGGTGGGAAATTGAAAAGGTAATCAGCGAAACACCGAACACGACCAACATCAAGCCGAGCAGGCGCTTGCGCAACAATGTCAGGAAGGCCATCTGGCACCTCAGTTACACGAGCGACGAAATCAGAAGCCGCGCCAGCCGCCGGGGGCTGGCGCGAAGGAGCATGTTTACTTGCTCATGCTTCCCAGGTTGAACACCTGTTCGAGCATGGGGTTGAACACGTAGCCCTTGACCGAATCACGCATCGGCAGGGAGTAGCTCTTCTGATAGAGGTAGGCATAGACGCTGTCGTCGAGCACCTTTTTCTGCGCAGTCTGGTAAAGCTCGACGCGCTTGGCGGTGTCGCTGACAGCGGCCGCTTCGCGAATCAGCTTGTCGACTTCCGGGTTGCTGTAGAACGAGCGGTTGCCTTGCAGGCCCTGCATCTTGGAGTCGAACCAGAAGTTCATGAACATGTACGGGTCAGCGAAGTCCGGGCTCCAGGTCCCCACCGCGATGTCGTAGTCGGCCTGGCCAACGCGTTCACGCAGGGTGGCGTTGGCGGTTTTCTCCAGTTTGAGGTTGATGCCCAAGGGTGCCAGGGCCGCCTGCAAGGTCAGGCCGATCGGTTCCCAGTTGGCGTCCTTGTCCGAGTACATGTAGTTCAGGTTGGTGATCTTCTGAGGGGCCTTGGCCAGGCTGTTCTTCGCGGCGGCCAGGTCCTGCTTCATCACTGGCAGCGAACTGTCGTAGCCCCACATGCCATCCGGGATCGGCCCGTTCAGCAATTTGGCCTTGTCCTTGAGAATGCCCTTGACGATGCCGTTGTAGTCCACCGCTTCGGTGATCGCGCGACGGGCGTTGACGTCCGTCAGAGGCCCCTTCTTGTTGTTCAGGTACAGGTAAGTGACGCGCAGCGAAGGAAAATCCTTGACCACTACGCCGGGCTTGCCGCCCAGTGCGCCCAATTGGTCTTCGGGCATGTCTTCGATGATATCCAGGTCCCCGCGCTCCAGTTGCAGCCGACGCACGGAGGGCTCCGCAATCGTCTTGAGGATCACGGTCTTGAACGCAGGCTTGGGACCGGCGAAGTAGGGGTTCGGCTCCATCGTGACGGACTGGCCCTTTTGCCAACTGGTCAGGCGGAAAGGACCGGAGCCTGCGGTGTGGCTGGACAGCCAGGCATTGGTTTCGGCGCCCTTGTTGGCCACCAGCGGGTTAACGATCGAGGCGCCGTTGTGGGCCAGGGTGAACAGGAAGGGGGCGAACGGCGTTTTCAGCGTAAAGCGGATAGTCTGCGGGTCGATCACCGCCACCACCATGTCCTCCGGGAATGCACCGGACGGCCCTTGCTTGAGGGTCATCAGGCGATCGAAGGAAAACTTCACGGCGGCGGCATCCACTGCGGTGCCGTCATCGAACTTGTTGCCGGGCTTGATCTTGAACTCCCAGACCAGGTTGTCGGGCGACACGGTCCAGCTTTCCGCCAGGTCCCCTGTCACTTCGGTGCTGCTCTTGTCACCGTCGGTTTTGTAGCTCACCAGACGCTGATAGGACGGGTAGGTGATGGTCCAGTCGTTGTTATCGAAGGTTACCGCCGGGTCGAGCGTTTGTGGGTCGGCGGGCTTGCCGATGACCAGAGTGTCCTGAGCCGTCGCTGCCGAAGCGGCTTGCCAGGCGCCCAGGCTCATCGCGCTGCACAGTAGGCCAAGCAGCAGCTTGCTGGTGCGTGGAGAGGTTTTTCGGGTCACGGTGTTCATTGGGGTCATGCCGGTTTCCTTAATCATTCGATGTATGGAAGTACGTCAGGTTTTTTATAAAAGCTATAACCGGGCAGTTGCAGGTGAAGCAGGTAACGCTTGTTGTTATTGCGCTGCGTTGGCTGCGAAACTCTGTGGTTTCGTTATTGGTTTGTTGCGGTTTTAGTTGTTCGAGAACGTGGTCTGGTTGTCTTCCAGCAAGGGGTAATCATCGGCATCCGGGAGTTCGTAATGCCACCACTCAGTGGGAATTGCGCAGAACCCGGACGCGAGCATGATTCCCAGCAACAGCAGACGATTGCGTTGCACGTGAACGGGAAGGTCGGGGTAGAACTGATGGGACTTCTCTTCCATGGTGTCGAAGGCGCTGCCCATATCCAGCGGCTGTCCATCGCTGCCCACCAGGGTCAAGTCCACTGCCACGCCACGGCTATGGTGGGAACCCAAATGGGGATCGCGCACGTAGTTACCGTCAGGCAATGCCTCCCACAATAGAAATTGGGCGAAAGGTGGACGGTAGGCGTCATAAATACGCAGTGTGTAACCGGCCAGCCGCGCCAGTTCACTGGCCTTGCCCAGGCAGTCGGCCGCTTGGCGATGCAGCAGGCAACGGGCACTCGGGTAAATCACCTTTCCAGCCAGATTGTCGGCACTGGCGTAGATCAGATCGATTTGCACCTGATATCGCTCGGCATCAATCTCTACAAGGGGGCTGTTGTTCACGCAAAAACTCCAGTTGGGATTGGATGGATCTAGCCTTCGAACTGGCCGAAAGCTTTTTGCAATTGTCGATTTTTGCTCAGGCGTTCATCGAGGCGGTCGCCGTACTTTTCCGCAACGGCCGACACCATCAGGTTCAACAGGCAGGCCAGCGGGGCAGGGGAGTCCCAGAACTGCCCGACATCGGTTTTGAGTTGCAGCAGATCCAGCGGGTAGTCACGTGCCCACGGGCATTGCAGATCGGTGATCAGGGCCAAGGGCAGGTTGTTATCGATGGCGGCGTCGCAGAAGGTCCGGGTCACGCTGGAATAGGCCCGGAAATCCGAAATGATTGCGTAAGGGTTGGCAAAGCCGGAATTCAGGGTTTCGGCGTAGATACCGGACAAGCCGTCGACGTAGTAGACCTTGGGCCGGATGTATTCGAGATGGCTATGAAACGCGGTGAGAATCCCGCGGGTCGACTGGATGCCGAGAATGAATACCGCATCGGCTTCGTAGATGCGCTGCACGATTTCAGCGAAGGCACTGCTGCGCGCCAGGCCATAGACGTGCCGGATGGCCTCGATCTCGCGACTCATGGAGCGGTCGAGTGCGTCTTCTCGAGTGCTTTCGGTGCGAAAGGCCCCGATGCGGTCAGTGATCAACCAGGACGCCGGCGCTTCGCCGCGCAGACTCTGTTTGACCTCATCGATGTTCTGATAACCCAGCGAACGGAAAAAACGCCCCACGGAAATGCCGGTGGTGGAAGCCTGCTGCGCGATGCTGTCGGCCGACTCGAACGGTAGCTGATCCGGGTTTCCCAACAGGTAACTGGCAATGCGTTTGCCAGTCGGGGTCAGGTTCGAAAACTCTTGCTCGAGCAACTGAAGGAAGCTGTTCTTTTCTGTAGACATGTCAGCGCACCGATCGAGGGATTGTTATTGCGATGTCATCATCGTTAAGCATGTTATATGTATAACATCTATCGTCAGGACAACACCACGTTTTTTTCAGACGCGTTACGCCGAATCCCGAATCCCGGAAAAGTCCGAAAAAAAACCAGCGCAATGCGCTGGTTTTTTGTTTGGCAAATTCTCGGGAGGGGAGAGCTCAGCGAGTGTTCGGCGACACTCGCTGCAGGGACAAAAACAAAACCCCTACCTGCATACGCAGATAGGGGTTTCGGAATTTAATCTTGACGATGACCTACTCTCACATGGGGAAACCCCACACTACCATCGGCGATGCATCGTTTCACTGC